>JASHYF010000403.1 GCA_030043235.1 Solirubrobacteraceae bacterium
ACCGGCTCGGGGAGCGCGCCCGCGCGCGCGCGGGCGCGGGCGAGCGCCGCCTCGAAGTCGAGCATCGCCTGCAGCCACGCCCGGTCGTCGAGCTGCCCGGCGGCGCCGCCGCGTGCGAACACGCCCGAGAACAGGCCCTCAGAGCGCGAAGAAGACAGTCTCCTTCAGCCCCTGCAGGTGGATGTCGAAGCGGTAGCCGCCGTCGATCGGCGCGGCGAGCAGCGTCTCGCGCCGCGCCGCCGGGACGCTCGCGAGCACGGGATCGGCCGCGTTCGCCTCGTGCTCGTCGGCGAAGTACATGCGCGTCACGCAGCGATGCAGCAGGCCGCGCGCGAACACCGACACGTCGATGTGCGGCGCCTGCCTCGCGCCGTGCGGGCCCGGCAGGCAGCCGGGCTTGACCGTGCGGATCTCGAAGCTGCCATCGCCCTGCTCGGCGCCGCAGCGCGCAAAGCCGCGAAAGCCGGCCAGCGCGGACGGCCCGCCGTGACCGTGCAGATCGGCGAAGCGGCCCTCGGGGTCGGCCTGCCAGGTCTCGACGAGCGCGTCGCTCACCGGCGTGCCGGCCCCGTCGTAGACGGTCCCCCGGATGCGCATGGCCCCCGGCACGTCCGCCGCCGCCGCCAGCGGGCCGCCCTCCCAGGGAAGGCCGATGGCAAAGAACGGGCCGACGGTCTGCGAGGGCGTGGTCGGCAGGCTCAATGCGCCTCCTCGAACGGCGTCGCCTGCGGTCCGCGCAGATAGACGTCGAACTCGTACGCGAGCGCCCAGTGGGGCTGCGTGCGCTCGATCGACAGCCGCGAGAGCATGCGCTCGCGCGCCTTCGCCTCGGCGACGGAGTTGAAGATCGGGTCGAGCGCCAGCAGCTCATCGCCGGGGAAATACATCTGCGTCACGAGCCGCTGCACGAAGGCCCGCCCGAGCAGCGAGAAGTGGATGTGCGCGGGACGCCAGGCGTTCTCGCTGTTGCCCCAGGGATACGCGCCCGGCTTGATCGTCGTGAAGCGGTAGCGGCCGTCCTCGCCGGTGACGCAGCGGCCGGCGCCGCTGAAGTTGGGGTCGAGCGGCGCGGGCCAGCGATCGGCGCGGTGCGCGTAGCGCCCGGCGGCGTTGGCCTGCCAGATCTCCACGAGCGTGTCGCGCAGCGGCCTGCCCTCGGTGTCGAGCACGCGCCCGCTGACCGTGATGCGCTCGCCGATCGGCTCGCCCTCGTGCTGTCGCGTGAGGTCGTTGTCGTGCTCGCTGACGGGCAACTCGGAAAGCAGCCGAGGACCGGTGATCTCGGTGATCGTGTGCGGCAGGTAGACCAGCGGCTGCTTGGGATGGCGCAGGGCGCTCGAGCGGTAGGGCGGGCAGTCGAGCGGCGGGTGGGCGCCGCCCGGCTCGCGCATGTAGCTCCGCGGCGTGTCGAGGCGCGTCTGCACGCTGCGCATCCCGGTGTGGAGGTTAGTTGACAAGCCGCTCCCGGCCTGCCCAGTGCGGAGCGCGCAGCTCTCGCTTGAGGATCTTCCCGGCGCCGGACTTGGGCAGCGCCTCGGTGCGCAGCTCGAGCGAGCGCGGCACCTTGAAGCCGGCGAGGCGCTCACGGCAATGCTCGATCAGCTCGGCGACCGGCACATGCCCGCCGTCCCCCTCGGGGGACGATGCGGCCACGACTGCCACCGCGTGCACCGCTTCCCCCCAGTGCGCGTCGGGCACCCCGAACACCGCCGCCTCCAGCACCGCGGCGTGCTCGACGAGCGCCGACTCGACCTCCACCGAATACACGTTCTCGCCTCCCGAGATGATCATGTCCTTGAGGCGGTCGACCATGTACAGATAGCCGTCGCCGTCGGCATAGGCGGCGTCGCCCGAGCGGTACCAGCCGTCGAGGAGGGCCGCCTCGGTGGCATCGGGGCGCTGCCAGTAGCCGAGCATCACGTTCGGGCCCCGCACCCACACCTCGCCGATCTCCCCGGCGGGCAGCTCGGCGCCGTCCGCCGCGCGAATCTGCGCCTGCACGCCGGGCACCGGCGCGCCCATCGAGCGCAGCCGGGTCTTGTATGGCTCCTCGCCGGCCGCGCCGCGGCGATGGTCCTCGGGCGTGCAGTGCGTGACCGTGGGGGCCGTCTCGGTCATGCCGTAGAACTGCGCGAGCTCGCAGTCGAAGCGCTCGAGCGCGCGGCGCTGCAGCTCGGGAGAGATGGGCGAGGCGGCGTACTGCACGTTGCGCAGGCTGCTCAGGTCCGCGGGCCGCTCGTCCAGGGCGCGCAGCAGCATGTCCAGCATCGTGGGCACGAGCACGGCGTGCGTGATGCGCTCGCGCTCGATCGCCGCCGCGACGGCATGCGCGTCGAAGCGCGGCAGGATCACCTGGGCGGATCCCACCCAGGTGGCGGCGAACAGGTTCGAGGTCCCCGCCACGTGGAACATCGGCGGGATGTGCAGCCAGCGATCGTCGTGGCGGTGTCCCGTGGCCACGAGGTTGTGGCGGGCGTTGGCCAGCAGGTTGCCGTGGCTGAGCATCACGCCCTTCGGCCGGCCGGTCGTCCCGCCGGTGTAGGAGATCGCCGCCAGCTCGTGCTCGTCGCATCCTCCCCGCAGGGGGAGCCCCGGCGGCGACGCCCGCGCTCGGGCGAGCAGCTCCTCGTAGGCGAGCCAGCCCTCCGGGCACGCGCCCGCGCCGACGTGCACCAGGGCCCGCAACGACGGGCAGCGCTCGCGCAGCGCGTCTCCCAGCTCGATCCGCTCGTCGTCGAGCAGCAGCGCCGCGACGGTGGAGTCGTCGATCAGGAACGCCAGTTCCTCGAGCGTGAGGCGGAAGTTGAGGTCCACGAGCACCCGCCCGTATGCGGGCACGCCCAGCCAGCATTCGGCGTGGGCGAGCGAGTTCGCCGCCAGCACGCCAACCCTCCCGCCGGGGGCAACACCCAGCTCCTCGAGCGCGGCGCCGAGGCCGCCCACGCGACGGCTCAGCTGCGAATAGGTGACGCGCCGCTCGCCGTCGAGGAGCGCCTCCTCGCCGCCATACATGCGCGCCGCCCGCTCCAGCGGCCAGCTCAGATCGCCGCCTGCCCTATGTTTCACGCCACCGGACATCGATCGAGGAGAGGATATGGCGGGCATCGACCTCGAGCGGATCGTCGCCATCGACGTGCACACGCACGCCGAGGCCTCGGCGCGCGAGCCGCCGGATCCCGTGACCGGCGAGCTGCTCGCGGCCGCGGCCGAGTACTTCGGCGCGGAGCCGGCGCAGCCGACCGCCCAGGCGGTCGCCGACTACTACCGCGAGCGGCGCATGGCGGCGGTGATCTTCGCCGTCGACGACGAGGCCGGGCTCGGCCGGCGGCGCATCCCCAACGAGGAGGTGGCGGAGGTGGCGGCCGCGAACGCGGACGTGCTGATCCCGTTCGCGAGCGTCGATCCGCACAAGGGCAAGCTCGGCGTGCGCGAGGCCAGGCGGCTGATCGACGAGCACGGCGTTCGCGGCTTCAAGTTCCATCCCAACACCCAGGCCTTCTGGCCCAACGACCGCGACTTCTACCCGCTGTACGAGGTCATCGCGGAGGCCGGCTCGATCGCGCTGTTCCACTCCGGCCAGACGGGCATCGGCGCGGGGATGCCGGGAGGCGGCGGGGTGCGCCTGAAGTACTCGAACCCGATGTGCGTCGACGACGTCGCCGCCGACTTCCCCGAGCTGAGCATCATCCTCGCCCACCCCTCCTTCCCGTGGCAGGACGAGGCGCTGGCGATCGCCACGCACAAGCCGAACGTCTACATCGACCTGTCGGGCTGGTCGCCGAAGTACTTCCCGGAGATCCTCGTGCGCTACACGAACACGCTGCTCAAGGACAAGATGCTGTTCGGCTCGGACTACCCGTTGATCACGCCCGACCGCTGGCTGGCCGACTTCCGGGAGCTTCCGATCCGCGAGGAGGTGCGCCCGCGCGTGCTGAAGGACAACGCCGCGCGCCTGCTCGGGCTCTCGCGCGGATGAGCGGCCGGGCCGCGATCGCGGCCGCTTGATTAGCATCCAACCGATGTCCCTCGACGTGCGCCGGCGATCGGCATCCGAGCGGCGCGAAGCCCTCAAGGAGGTGCTCGCGGAGGCCCGCGCATGCACGCGCTGCGCCGAGCTCGCGGCGACGCGCAAGACGGTCGTCTTCGGCGCGGGCAACGCGGACGCGGAGCTGATGTTCGTGGGGGAGGCGCCGGGCGCGAGCGAGGACGAGCAGGGGCTGCCGTTCGTCGGTCGCGCGGGGGGACTGCTGAACACGCTGCTCGCGGAGATCGGGCTGGAGCGCTCGCAGGTGTTCATCGCCAACACGCTCATGTGCCGGCCGCCGGGCAACCGCGACCCGCAGCCGATCGAGATCGACAACTGCCACGAATACCTGCTGCGCAAGGTCGAGCTGATCCAGCCGGCGGTGATCTGCACGCTGGGGAACTTCTCGACCAAGCTCCTGCGCGGCGATCCCACCGGGATCACGCGCCTGCACGGGAGCCCCGAGGTGCTCGTGCTCGGCGCACGCGCCGTGCGCCTTTACCCGATCTACCATCCCGCCGCCGCGCTGTACACGCCGCGCATGCTCGAGACGCTGCGCGAGGACTTCCACCGCCTGCCGGAGCTGCTCGCGCTCGGGGCGCCCGAGCAGCCGTCCTTTGCGGAGGTGCCGGAGCCCGCGCCCGAGCCCGCGGCGCAGCCGCAGGCGCACGCGGCGGGCGGCGAGCGAGGCCTCGAGGCCGGCCAGCTCGGCCTGTTCTGAGGCCGTTTTGGCCCTCTGGACGTTTGTTCGACGCTTCGGCGATGAGATTTTCCCTGCAAAGCAGGGGTTTCCCAGGAGGTGTCGAAAATCGTGGCTCAGGCCCTAAAGTCACACGGCAAGGCGGCCGATGATGGTCCTGTCTCCATCCCTCCAGGAGTAAACGACCGGCCCGCGCACCATTCTCCCGCGGGCCGGTTTTTTTGTGTCCTCGGGCGGTTCTTTCGTGGGGGCGTGTGCGCATGTGCCCGCGCCACCGCGGGCGCCCCCGAGCCGCCGGCGCCTTCCATCTAGAGTTTCCGGGTGGTCGTGCGAAGCGTCGAAACCACCGGTCCTGCGGAGACCGAATCGCTGGGCGCCGAGCTGGCCAAGGGCCTCGGCGAGGGCGACGTGGTGCTCGTGCGCGGCGAGCTCGGCTCGGGCAAGACGACGCTCGTGCGTGGCGCCGCGCGCGCGCTCGGCGTGCGCGATCCCGTGACGAGCCCCACGTTCAGCATCGGCCACCGCTATGCCGCGGGGACGCTGACGGTCTCGCACCTGGACCTGTATCGCCTGGCCGGCCTCGAGCGAGAGGACCCGGCGCTGCTCGACGACTATCTCGGGCCGGGGCGGATCGCGTTCGTGGAGTGGCCTCCGGACGCGCACGCGGCATCGTCCCCGCAGGGGGAGCTGTCCAGCGCGCGCGTGCGCGTGACCCTCGCGCACCGCGGCGGTGACCGCCGGCACATCTGCGTGGACGAGCTCGGCCCGTCCTGCACGGGTGCGCAGTGATGAACGTGCTCGGCCTCGACACCTCCACGCCCGCCACCGCGGTCGCCGTGGTCCGTGCGGACGGCACCGCGTTCGAGGCGCGCGACGATCCCCCCGCGGGCGCGCATCCCGGGCATGCCACGCGACTGCTGGAGATGGCGCGCGAGCTGCTCGCGCGCGCCGGCGTTTCGTGGAGCGAGCTGCAACGCGTCGCCGTGGGAGTCGGCCCCGGCAGCTTCACAGGCCTGCGCGTGGGGGTGGCCACCGCGCGCGGCCTCGCGCAGTCGCTGTCGCTGGAGCTCGCCGGGGTGTCGAGC
>JASHYF010000006.1 GCA_030043235.1 Solirubrobacteraceae bacterium
TCCGACGGCGCCTGCTGTGAGGCCGTCTGCCCGGCGACCGCCTGCTCGGGCTCACCCACCGCGGCTGGCTCAGCGGCGGGCTCACCGTCCGCGGCGGGCGCAGCGGCGGGCTCACCCACCGCGGCGGGCTCTGCGGCGGGCTCTCCCACCGCGGCGGGCGCAGCGGCGGGCTCTCCCTCCGGGGAGGCTACGGGGGCGATGCGCCCGGAGAGCACGGCCTTGGAGGGGGCCATCATCATCGTCATGTTGCGTCCTTCCTGCATCGGGCGCTGCTCGACCACGCCGAGCTCGGAGAGCTCCTCGGCGAGACGGTCGAGGATCGCGATGCCGCGCTCGGGGTGGGTGACCTCGCGCCCGCGGAACATGATCGTGACCTTCACCTTGTCCTTGTGGCGCAGGAAGCGCTCCACGTGGTGCTTCTTGGTGTCGTAGTCGTGCTCGGCGATCTTCGGCCGGAACTTGATCTCCCTGACCGTTATCTGCTGCTGGTGCTTGCGCGCCTGCTTGACCTTCTGCGCCTGCTCGTACTTGTACTTGGAGTAGTCGAGCACGCGGCACACCGGCGGGCGCGCCTCGGGGGCGACCTCCACGAGGTCGAGTTCGCGTTCCTGCGCGAACGCCAGCGCGTCGGCGGTCTTCATCACGCCGATCTGCTTGCCCTCGTCGTCGATCAGGCGCACCTCGGGCACCCGAATCCGCTCGTTGATCCTCGTGCTGTCCCGCTCGGGCGGGCGCCGGTCGAACCTGCGGGGAACCGGCACTAGCTGTGGTGGCCTTGCGTCAAGCGGACGCTACGGGTGGCTGTGTGAGGATCTCGTGAGCTTCAACGCGGCCTACTATAGCTCGCCGATAGCTCACCGGAAAGGCGATCTGTGAACGCCTCCACGGTCATGCTGCCGAGGTCTCCGCCGTGGTGGGCGCGCACCGACACCGTTCGCTCTGCGCGCTCGCGCTCGCCAACTACCAGCATGTACGGCAGCTTGCGCAGCTCCGCCTCGCGGATCTTGCGCGCGATCGACTCGCTGCGCGCGTCGAGCTCGACGCGCAGCTCACGGGCGAGCAGCGCGTCTCTCACCTCGCTCGCATAGTCACCGAAGCGGTCGGACACCGCCAGCACGATCGCCTGCACCGGTGCCAGCCACAGCGGCAGCTCGCCGGCGTAGTGCTCGAGCATGATGCCGATGAAACGCTCGTAGGAGCCGAACAGGGCGCGGTGGATCATCACCGGCTGGTGCTCGGCGTTGTCGGCTCCCGTGTAGGTGACGCCGAAGCGCTCGGGCATCGAGTAGTCGATCTGCACGGTGCCCAGCTGCCAGGAGCGCGCGAGCGAGTCGGTGATGTGGATGTCGATCTTCGGCCCGTAGAACGCGCCGTCGCCGGGGTTCAGCTCGTAGTGGAGGCCGCGCGCTTCGAGCGCTTTCGCGAGGTGGTCCTCGGCGCGGTCCCACATCTCATCCGAGCCGCTGCGCACCTGCGGGCGCGTGGAGAGCTCGAGGCGCACGTCGAAGTCGAACATCGCGTAGGTGTCGAACAGCATCTCCAGGCAGCCCGCGAGCTCGTCCTGCACCTGCTCCTCGGTGCAGAAGATGTGCGCGTCGTCCTGGGCGAAGTGGCGCACCCGCAGCAGGCCGTGCAGCACGCCGGAGGCCTCGTTGCGGTGCAGCAGCCCGGGCTCTGAGTAGCGCACGGGCAGCTCGCGGTAGGAGTGGCGCTGCATCGCGAACAGGTGCAGGTGGCCGGGGCAGTTCATGGGCTTGACGCCCATCTCGCGCCCCTCGACCTCGAGCGTGAACATGTGCTCGCGGAACTTGCCCCAGTGCCCCGAGGTCTTCCACAGCTCGGCGTCGAAGATCTGCGGCGTCTTCACCTCGGTGTAGCCGCGCTCGCGCCCCATCCGCCGCGAGAGGGCCACGAGCTCGTTCCACACGATCGTCCCCGCGGGCAGCCAGAAGGCGGCGCCGGGCGAGAGATCGGAGAAGACGAACAGGCCAAGCTCGCGCCCGAGCTTGCGGTGGTCGCGCGCCCTGGCCTGCTCGATCCGCTCGAGGTGCTCGTCCAGCTCGGCCTTGGAGAAGAACGCGGTGCCGTAGATGCGCGTGAGCATCGTGCGGTTGGAGTCCCCGCGCCAGTACGCGCCGGCGACGGAGCTCAGCTTGAACGCGCCGATCGTCTTGGTGGACGGCGCGTGCGGGCCACGGCAGAGGTCCGTGAAGGGGCCGTTGGTGTAGAGCGAGACGCTGGTGATCGGATTGCCAGCCTCCGTTGCAGTCCCTCTCCCAGCTCCCCCCTCGCTGCCCGCGCCGTCTCCCACGGCGGCGGCGGAGCGGCCGTGCGCGGCCCCGCGCACGAGGTCGTCGATCAGCTCGACCTTGTAGTCCTGGCGCTCGGACAGGAAGCGCTCGCGCGCCCGCTCCACGGGCACCTCCTCGCGCACGAACGCCTCAGCCGCCTTCACGTGCGCGCGCATGCGCTCTTCGATCTTCGGGAAGTCGGCCTCCGAGATCGTCACTCCCCCGGGGAACTCGAAGTCGTAGTAGAAGCCGTCCGTGATCGGCGGCCCGATCGAGATCTTCACGCCCGGATACAGCTCCATGACCGCCGCGGCGAGCACGTGCGCGGCGTCGTGGCGGATCAGCTCTAGGGCCTTCGGCCCATCATCTTTAGTGAGGATGGCGATGTGCGCCCCGTCGGGCAGCGAGCGCGCGAGGTCGCGCAGCTGCGGGACCTCGCCGTCTTTCGCCTGCCCCACCTCGATCGCGAGCGCCGCGCGCGCGAGACCGGGGCCGATCGCCGCCGCCGCGTCGGCGCCGGTGGCGCCGTCGGGCAGCTCGAGCGGCTTGCCGTCGGGGAGCGTGACGGTCACGGACATCTCAGCCGGCAGGCTACCCGCCGGCGGCGAGACTTTCTTGAGGTGCTGGCAGGCGTGTACGCCGGGTGCGGTCAGGCGTGCGCGACGGCGGTCTCGCGTGGAGCGCCGGACGCTTCGGCTGCGGCCGGGACGAGCGACCAGAGCGCGTCGTCGGCAAGCGCCTCGCGGCGAACGGCGCCCGCACCGAGCGCCTCGATCAGCGCGCGCTCGGCGGCCGCGCGGTCGGGCAGCTGGTTGTTGTGCGCCATGATCGCCGCCAGCTCCTGCGTGACGAGGCCGTCCGGGAAGCGGCGCAGCGCGTCGATCGCCTCCTCGGCCGGCGGGCGGCGCTCGAGCGCGGTGTCGAGGTTCGCGATCAGCACGTCGTAGGCCTCGATCGTCTGGAATCCGCCGGCCTCCAGCCGCTGTCCGGCCTCGTTCTCGAACACGAGCGACGGCGCCGAATAGCGCACGGGGCCGTCGGTCTGGCGCGCCTTGCCCTGGAAGTCGGTTGGCCCGCCCTCGGCCTGGCGCGTCTCGCGCTTGTCGCGCTCGTAGGCGGCGAGCGTGTCCTCGGCGTCGATCGCGGCGACGATCTCCTCGACGTCCAGGCCGTCCACGCGCGCGAGCGCCCGCGCGATGCCGGCATCCTCGTCGAGCAGCAGCGTGGTGGTGAACCACGCGAGCTGCAGCGCGCGCAGCGCCTCGTGCTCGCGCCCGGGCGCGAGCAGGCGCGTGGCGACGATCGCGCGGCAGGCGCGCGAGGTGGCGGTCACGCGGGCGCGGGGCTCCATCAACAGCGGCATGCCGAAGCGGCGGAAGTAGCCCTGCTGGCCGAGCGTGGAGCGCGTGGGGGTGTAGCCGGAATCGATGTAGCGCTGCGGGTCCTCGGCCAGTCCGATCATCACCAGGCGCCACTCGAGCTGGTCGCCGTAGCGCCAGCGCAGCACCGCAAGCGCGGGGCTCGCGGAGTACGCGAAGGGACAGCCGGGGTCGGTGAAGTGCGTGACCGCGATCCTGCCCGCCTGCCTGCCTGCCTGTGCCCCCAACGGGGGTGTGCCCCCAACGGGGGTATGCCCCGGCAGGGGGTGCGCCCTTGTCCGATCCCGCCCGCCCGTGCCCTTCGGGGTGCTCACACCAGCATGATTGCACGTGCAAGCAATTCACGCGGCACTGGGCGCCGTGCTCTCCCCAGCGCGCGCTGCCGGCCTTGGACGAGCGCTGTCCGTGGATACGCTTGACAGCAGTATACTACTAGTTGTCTGCTGTCTGGATGTTGCATCTCGCGAAATGCGATGTTTCTGGTTGTGTCAGCCCCCACCCAGGTCGACCCGGCGCTTGCGTCAACCGTACGGCGCATGCGCGTGGAGCGTGGCGACACGCAAGAGGATCTGGCGCATAGAGCGGGCCTGACGGTGGCGGCGTTCGCGCGCATCGAGCGCGGGCACGCCAACCCCACGTGGACGACCGTCAGACGCATCGCGGCCGCCCTCGAGGTCAGCCTGTCGACCCTCGCCGAGGCGGTCGAACGCTCGAAGGCTCGACATTAGAGATGTCTTGCCGCCCGCGCGCGAGGGCGGCGCCTCTCGATATCTCCCTTCAGTGCGTGCTCGGCACCGGCTCCGGCGTCTCGAGCGCCAGGAGATGCTCGTCGAAGCGGGCGACCCATTCCTCTGAGACCTCGTCGGCTTGGACGGAAAGGCGCGGCGCCTCGGGGATGTGGCCCTCGGGCGCGGGGATTCCGAGATGCGCGAGGACGCGGGCGATGACGGCGTCTGTGCTCTCGGCAAGCTCCTCGTAGGTGAGCTTCAGCGGCTCATAGCCGAGGCCGAGGAAGTACGCGTCCCACGAGGCGTCGTGAGCGGTCAGCTGGCGCACGAGGTAGTTGATCGCGCGGAAGGAGAACACCGGCTCGATCGCGGCCGTGCCCTCATCGCCGGTCTCGCGCTTCCACGCCTGCGTCTGCACCGCCTTCCACAGCGAGACCGCCTGGCGCACCTTGTTCTCGCGCGTGATCTGGATGTAGCGCAAGCCGGGGAAGGCGCGCGCGAGCAGCTCCGGAAGCGGCCGGCCGGCCATTCCCTCGATCCCGCGCAACAGCTGGGCGAAGTCGCCGAGATAGCCCCACATGAGCTTCGCGCCGAACACGCCGTTGGGCGTCGTGCCCGCCGCGAGCGCCCACGCGAGGTAGCGGTCGTAGGTGTCTGGGTGCCACAGCGGGTTCGGTTTGGCCATGCCGTCGGGCATCTCGCGGAACGCCAGGCGCTCGATGATGTTTGCGTGCCGCGCCGGATCGAAGTACTCGTGCGGACGTCGCGGGCGCCCGGAGCGGCACAGCGCCTCGAAGTACTCCTCCGGGTGTCCGGCCACTCCCGTCTCGTCGAGCGCGCGGCACAGTAGAGTGCTGCCGCTTCGCGGCGTCGCGCACACGAGGTAGGAGAGCATCGGCGTCATCGCGGAGAAGCCCACAGCAAACGCACTGACCTGGTGCACAATACTCCGTGACCGCCCGTCCGAACATCGTGTACATGCACTCGCACGACACCGGCCGCTACGTGCAGCCCTACGGCGAGCAGGTGCCGATGCCCAACGTGCAGGGGCTGGCCGACCAGGGGGTGCTCTTCCGCGAGGCGTTCTGCGCCGCCCCCACCTGCTCGGCGAGTCGCGCGTGTCTGTTGACCGGCCAGTACGGGCAGAGCAACGGCATGCTGGGCCTCGCCCACCGCGGCTTCTCGCTGCGCGACTACCGCCATCACATCGTCAACGTGCTGCGCGGCGCGGGCTACACCTCGACGTTGATCGGCGAGCAGCACATCTCCAAGGAGCCGGAGGCGATCGGCTACGACGAGGTGATGAAGGTCCCCACCTCGCACGTCAACACCGTCGCGCCGCTCGCGATGGAGGTGCTCGCCCGCCGGCGCGAGCGCCCGCTGTTCGTGTCGATCGGCTTCTTCGAGACCCACCGCGAATTCCTCGGGCCGGGCTCGCTGCGCGACGTGCACTACTCCAAGCCACCCAACAACCTCCCGGACACGCCGGAGGTGCGCGCGGACATGGCCGCCTTCAAGGCCAGCGCGCGCACGCTCGACCACGGCGTGGGCATGGTGCTCAACCAGCTCGACACGCACGGCCTCGACCGCGACACGCTGATCATCTTCACCACCGATCACGGCATGCCGTTCCCCGGCGCCAAGGCCACGCTGTACGACCGCGGCCTCGGCGTCACGCTGATCCTGCGCGGCCCGCCGCCGTTCGACGGCGGGCGCGTGATCGACGCGCTCGTCTCGCACATCGACATCTACCCCACCGTGTGCGAGTACCTGGGCATCGAGCGCCCGCCCTTCCTGCAGGGCGTCTCGCTGCTGCCCCTGCTGCGCGGAGAGGTGCACGAGGTGCGCGAGGAGATCTTCGCGGGCTCGACCTGGCACGCGGCGTACGAGCCCCAGCGCGCGGTGCGCACGACCCGGCACAAGTACATCCGCCGCTGGGGCGAGCGGCGCACGCCGGTGCTCGCCAACACCGACGACGGCCCCGCCAAGGACCTGTGGCTGCGAAACGGCTGGGCCGAGCGCGAGATCGCCAAAGAACAGCTGTACGACCTGCTGTTCGACCCGAATGAGGCGAACAACCTGATCGACGATCCCGCGCACGCGGCGATCGCGGCCGATCTGCGCGCGCGCCTGGAGCAGTGGATGCGCGACACCGACGACCCGCTGCTCGCCGGACACGTCGATCCCCCTGCGGGCGTGTCGATCAACCTGCCCGACCAGCTGTCGGCGAGCGAACCGACCACGCGCATCGGCTGAGCCGCAGGGCGGGCGACTCGGCGCCATGCGGAAGACGCCGAGTCGCCCAGCGGCCGGTGGCGTCGGCCCCCCGTCAGCCGGCGCCCACCGACACCGCGGCGGTCCCGCCTGACTGGGACGCCGCGGAGCGCTCGAGCCGTCCTGGGCCGTGGGGCCTGCGGACGAGCTCAAGATGGAGGTCGTTTGAGTGTGCGTGGACGGGCGCAGCGCCGCCCTGCACGGTGAGCGTGACGCTGAGAGGAGCGTGCGCGTGGCTGAGCAGCGCGCGCCCCTGCGCGGTCAGTGCGAGCTTGACCGTGGCGGTCCGGCCCGGCGCGATCGCGTAGGCCCCAGCGCCGATCGTCTGCGGCACGTGCGCCGCTGGCGCTCTCGCGTGCGTTGCTGCCGCCGCGTGCGCCGACGCTGCGTGCCCGTCCGCCGCCGCGTGCGCTTGGGGGCTCGCGCCGGAGGCGCCCGGCTCCTCGGCGCTCAGCTCGAGCGTGCCGCTGCACGTGTGCGTGCCGGTGCACGCGAGCGCCAGCGACGTGGTGGCTGACGGGGCCGGTTCGTGGTAGGCGTAGGACGGGCCACCGCTCGAGACTCCGTTTTCGTCTTTCACGACCACTTCGTATCTGCCCGCGGACTCCGACGGCGTCTTGGCGGTGATTTCCGTCGCCGAGAGCACCTTCACGGCGAGTGCCTGCCTGCCGATCTTCACGCTCGCGCCGGCCGCGAAACCGGAGCCTTTGATCGTCACGAGCGTCGCGCCCGCGGTCGGTCCTTCTGCCGGGCTGATCGAGCTCACCGCCGGTTCCGGCGGAGCGACGTACGTGTACGCCGGGCCGCCGCTCGAGACGCCGTTTTCGTCGGTGACGATCACTTCGTAGCTGCCCGCGGAGTGAGACGGCGTCTTGGCCGTGATTTCCGTGGCGGAGAGCACCTTCACGGCACTCGCTCTGCCGCCGATCTTGACCGTTGCGCCGGAGGCGAAGCCCGAGCCCGCGATCGTGACCGCCGTGCCGCCCGCGGCCGGGCCTTCGGCGGGCGTTATCGAGCTGACCGCCGGTACGGGCGGAGCGACGTAGGTGTAGCTCGGCCCGTAGCTGGAGGCGCCGTTCGCGTCGCTCACGACCACTTCGTAGGTGCCGGCCGAGTGAGACGGCGTCTTCGCGGTGATTTCATCGGCGGAGAGCACCTCCACGGAGCTCGCTTTGCCGCCGATCTTCACGCTCGCGCCGGAGATGAAGCCGGAGCCGGCGATCGTCACGGCGCTGCCGCCGGCGGTCGGGCCTTCGGCGGGGCTGACCGAGCTGACAGCCGGGACGGGCGGGGCGAGGTAGGCGTACTTCGGACCGTCGCTCGAGGTGCCGAGCTTGTCGCTGACGACCACTTCGTAGCTGCCCGCGGGCTCCGACGGCGTCTTGGCCGTGATTTCCGTTTCCGAGCGCACCTGCACGGAGCTCGCCTTGCCGCCGATCTTGACGGTCGCGCCGGAGAGGAAGCCGGTGCCCTTGAGCGTGACGGTCGTTGCGCCCGCGGTGGGCCCTTCGGCGGGGCTGACGGAGGTGACCTCGAGCGAGGGCGGCGGCGGGGAGGCGGAGATCACGCCGTCGGGGGTGCCGACGCCGTCGGGCCCGCGGTAGCCGGAGCCGCCGGTGCACAGGTACGAGCCGCCACAGCTGCCGTTGGAGCCGGAGGTTACGGCGAAGAACGACGAGGGGTTCTTGTAGAACGCGCTGGCGCCGAGCGAGCGGATTTCACTGCTC
>JASHYF010000404.1 GCA_030043235.1 Solirubrobacteraceae bacterium
CTAACAGAGCACTACTAGGAGCGTGGGTCAGTAATGCTCCGGTGGGGGATGGCACGCACGAAATCGCCCATTTCTCGGCCGTCGTCCCAAATCCATGCCCGTCAGCGGCCCAAAGTGGGGCGCTGTCCCACGCCAAGGCCGCGAAATGGCGTTACTGGGACACGCTCCTAGGCGCGTTTTCCGCACCTGTGATGAGGCTAGGGGGCCTGGTTCAGCTGGCCGAACAGCGCGTCGACTTGCAACAGCTGGCCGGTGCGCGGGTGGTGAAAGGCGGGCGCCATCGCGAGCAGCAGGAACCCGCGCTCGGCGAGCCAGTCGATGATCTCGGAGAACAGAGCCTGCCCGCCGTAGAGCTCGACGAGCGAGAGCTCCGCGAGAACGCCGACGGTACGCGCGAGCGCTGCCTGCCCGCCCTGCAAGACGGCCAGCTCGTTGCCCTGGGTGTCGATCTTCAGGAACAGGCGGTCGCTCTCGGACAGCCGGCTGGCGACCTCGGCGTCGACCGTGGACACGCTCACTTCCACGCGCTCGCCGGGCGCCGCCTCGGGGAGCGCCTGCACCATCGCCGCGGCGGTGGGCAGCAGCGAGGAGGTGACGTCGCCGGAGCCCGACCGGCGCATGGGGGCGTGGCCGGAGGTGTCGCTGAGCGCGGTCTCAGCAGCGTCCCAGCGAGGGTCGCCGGCGGCGCGTCGCGCGAGCACGCCGAACGGCTCGGGCAGCGGCTCGAAGGAGATCACGCGGCCCTCGTAGCCCGAACCACGGAGACGGTCGACGAAGCCGCCACGGTTGGCGCCGACGTCGAGTACGACGGTGGCGCGACGCTCGCGCATCAGCCGGATGAGCAGGGGGTACAGGTCCCAGTCATCGCGATTCATGCTCGTTCGCCGCAGTTCGAATCCCCGGCTCTCCAGCAGCGGCTGCGCGACCCTCCAGATCCTCTTGCGAAGCTTCACGGCGGTGTATGGTCGCAGGTGCCCTGGGTCCGGGCGCTCAGCTGGAGGGCATACACTGAGCCGCCGGCGCTCGACCGCGGCGCTGCGTCGACCGCCACCACACTCACGCCAGTGCCACACACGACGTTCCCCAACCCCGCAGCGGCGCCCGCAGGCATCCTGTATTCGTGCTCGGGTGAGCGCTACGTGGCCGAGGCGCTGCGCTCGGCGCGCTCGTCGCTGCGATACAACCGGCTGCCTCACCTGCTGTTCGTCTCGGAGGAGCTCACGGGCGCGACGGACGTGTCGACGGCGCGCTTCGAGCCATCGGCGAATCCGTACGTGGACAAGATCGCAAACATGCGCCGCTCCCCGTTCGAGCGTACGCTGTACCTCGACGCCGACACGTTCGTCGTGGACGAGATCGCCCACCTGTTGCGGCTGCTCGACCACTACGACATCGCCGCGGCCTACACGGCCGAAGGGCGGGGGCCGCACGACCCCGGCGTGCCGCCCCCGTTCTACGAGTTCAACACCGGCCTGCTCGCGTGGCGCGCCAGCGATCGGATGGCGGCGTTCATGCGCAGCTGGCAAGAGACCTACGTCGAGTGGAGCCAGCACGGCGATCCGTTCATCACCCCCGGCAGGGGAAGCCGCAGCGGGAGAGCGGATCAACTGGCCTTTCGCCGCTGCGCGTGGGAGCACGGCGTCTGCCTGTTCGTGCTCGCGCCCGAGTACAACTTTCGCGTCGGCTATCCCATCACCGTGCAGGAGCGCGTGCGCGTCATCCACGGCCGTCACCCCGACGTCGAGACGCTGGCCGCCCGCATCAACGAGACGGAACTACCGCGATCGTGGCCGCCGCCGCCGACGCTGCAAGGGAAAGTCATGCGGCGCCTGCGCAAAGCAGCCCGGTGGCGGCCGATGCACCATGATGGGCGGTGATGCCAGCCCCGCGCACGCCGCCGAAGATGTTCGAGACCCGCAGCGAGTCCTGGCGGGAGGTCGGCCTGCTGCGCCAGATCAGCCCGCGCGTGGTCAAGCGCGCGCGCCTGGAGGTGTTGGTGCTGCTGCCGCTGTTCGCGGCGGTGGTGATCGTGTACGACAACCGCGTCAGCCTGTTCGGCACCCGCGTGCCGGCGGCGCCCGGGGTGCCCGCGCACGTGGTGCTGGAAGAACCGCTGGAAGCGATCGTGCGGGTGATCACGGTGATCGCGCTGGTGATCCTCGGCTGGGCGATCGCCCGCGACATCGGCCGCAGCCTCGGGCCGCCGCTGTTCCGGCGGCTGGAGCCGGCGACGGCCGGCACGGTTGGGTTCCTCATCCGCTTGGCCACGGTCGTGGCGGCGCTGATCCTGGCGCTGCGGGTGGCGGGCATCGAAGCGCGTACGCTCGCGCTGGGCACGGCGTTCACGGCGGTGATCTTCGGCCTCGCCGCGCAGCAGACGTTCGGCAACCTGGTCGCGGGGATGGTGCTGCTGAGCGCGCGGCCCTTCCGGGTGGGGGAGCGCGTGCGCCTGCAGGGCGGGAACCTCGCCGGCCAGATCGAGGGCACGGTCAGCTCGCTGGGCCTCCTGTACACGACGTTCGCCACCGGCGAAGACGCGATCATGGTGCCCAACAGCGTTGTGCTGAACGTGGCTGTGATGCCGCTGCGCGAGCCCGAGGCGGTCAACCTGCGCGCGCGCCTGCGCGCCGGGATGACGCCCGCAGACCTGCAGGAGATCCTCGAGAAGTCCCTGCAAACGCCGCTGCGCGACGCGCCGCGCATAACGCTCGAAGAGCTCTACGGCGACGAGGTGGTGGTGCTGATCGCAGCCACCCCGCGGGTCGCTTCGCAGGGCCGTCTGCTGGCAAGCGAACTGCTGTCGATCGTCTCGCGCGAGACGCGCTCTCACGTGTCCACGTCCTAATGCGCGCCGGCGTCGCCGCGGACGCTGTGCGCGCGCTCGCACCGACTGCGCGCGCTCACACGCCGATGCGGTAGCGCAGAAACAGCTGCGACTCCCAGCGCAGCGCACCGAGCAGCGTGAGCTCCGCCGGGGGGTCCAGCTCGCCGCCGGCGAGGATTCGCAGCGCCTCGCCGCCCGAGCAGCCGCTCCGACCCAGTCCTTCGGACTGTGTGCCCCGGTGCTCCTCGCCGCCGGCGAGCTTCGGCGAGAGCGTCAGAAACAGCTCGTCCACGAGGCCGTCAGCCAAGAGCTGGCAGGCCAGGTGGGGCCCGCCCTCGCACAGCAGCACGCTCACCGCGAAGCGCTCGGCGACGGTCGCGAGCGCCGCCTTCAGGTCGAGCAGGCCCTCACGCTGTGCGCGCACGTACTCCAGCTGCGCCCTCGCCGCCGGCAGGCTCGACGGGGACGCGGTGAGGATCGCGACGCGCGCGCCGGGCTCGTCCAGCAGCGGGATGTCCCCTTCCAACGTCAGGCGCAGCCGCCCCGACACGATGCACGCGAGCGGCTCCTCGCTCAGCCCCCGTCGCCGCCTGAGCGCCCTGCGCTCGGCGTCCGGAATCAGCCGCCCGTAGCGCTCCGCGCGGACCGTGCCCGCACCAACGAGCACCGCGTCCACCGCCGCGCGCAGCGCGTGGAAGAGCTGCCTGTCGGCCACGCCGCTGATCGGGCCGGAGTGCCCGCCGAGGGTCGCGCGCCCGTCCGCGGTGCTGACCATGTTCAGCAGCACGCGCGGGCGGGCCGGCACTTGCGCGGGCCGCTCCCACAGGCCGAGCCCCTCGACGAGCGCCGCCGCGCTCTCCGGCTCGCCAGCCGGTAGCAGCGGCTCCAGCAGCAGCCGCGGATGCGCCGCTCCGACGCGATCGCCATGGCGATCGCGGTCGCAATCAGCGCTCTGCTGTGGGCCTGCTCGGGCGTTCACCAGCCCACCCTAGCCACGCCGTCGGCGTCGGGCAGCGCCTGCGCCATTCCCTGCCGGGCAACATCTCGACAACACGGCGCCTCCTCGACCTGCTACGGTCGTGATGTATGGCCGGCGGACAAGAGACCGGCGAAGTAGTGCACGCGCTCGCAGGTCGGAAGCTCTCGGAAGAGTCCTCCGCGGAGCAGCACGCACATACCGTGGAGGAAATTCACACCATGCCAACTGGCACCGTAAAGTGGTTCAGCGACGACAAGGGGTTTGGTTTCATCACCCCCGATGACGGCGACAAGGACCTGTTCGTTCATCACTCCGGCATCAACGGCGAGGGCTATCGCTCGTTGCAGGAGGGAGCCAAGGTCTCCTACGACCCCGAGCAGGGCGAGAAGGGTCCGAAGGCCGTGAACGTCACGACGCTCTAGTTCAGGGCGTCTCAACCACCGTTTGAGGGCCCGCTTCGGCGGGCCTTCGAGCAGCGCTTCGGCGGGCAGCATCGCTTCGGCGGGCCTTTCGCAGCAGCGCTCTGGCGGGCAGCATCGCTTCGGCGGGGCCTTCGCAGCAGCGCTCTGGCGGGCCTTCGCGGTCGCGGCAGCGGGTATCGTGGCGACGCTGAGTATGCCCGGCGACGCCAGCACCCTGCCGCCCCTCGGCGCCACCGCCAAGCGTCCGAGGTTCGCGCGCGTGCGCGAGCGCGAGCGCGCGGACGTGGACAGGGGCGTGCTCGCGGGCGCGCTGTCGCTGGCGACGATCGTCGCGTTCAGCCTGTTCCTCGTGCTGGTCGCCGCCAACCGGCCGAGCCTGCTCTCGCCGACCACGCACACGGGCTACTTCCCGCGCTGGATGGCGGGGCCGTTGGGCGGGCTGCTGCCGGGCTTCACGAACAACGGCACCACGCTCAAGCTGCTGTTCACGGTGGCGATCGGCGTGATGTACGCCGCTTACGTGCTGGCAATCAAACGCGCGGGGAGGTTGCCGGTGCGCTGGGTGCTCGCCGCGATCCTCGCGGTGCACGCGACCTTCCTGCTCTCGCCGCCGCTGTCGCTGACGGACCTGTTCAACTACGTCAACTACGGGCGCATGGAGGTCCTCTACAACCTCAACCCGTACACCACCATCCCCATCCTCGAGCCTCACAGCGACCCCGCCTTCCTGCTCAGCAACTGGCACGAGCTGCTCAGCCCGTACGGGCCGCTGTTCACGCTCATCACCTTCGCCGTCGTGCCGCTCGGCATCGCCGGATCCTTCTGGGCGCTCAAGTGCATCCTCGTGCTCACCAGCCTCGCCACGATCGCGCTCGTGTGGAGGTGCGCGCGGCTGCTCGAGCGCGACCCCCTGCCCGCGGTCGTGTTCGCCGGGCTCAACCCGGTGGTGCTCGTGTGGGGCCTGGGCGGCGATCACAACGACTTCCTGATGGTCTTCTTCATCGTGCTCGGCTTCTACCTGCTGCTGCGCGCGCGCGATCGGTCCATGCGCCGCGGCCGGATGGACGCTCGCGCTTCACTCGCGAGCGCGCACGATCGGGCCGTAGGCGGCGATGGGGCAGCGGATCCGGCTGTGGCCGTGCGCGAGCGCGCGTCGCGCCTGGCCGCCGTGCGCGGATGGCTGGCGCCGCTGTCGGCGCTCGGCATGGGTGCGGGCGCCGCGTTCGTGGTCGCGGTGGGCATCAAGGCGTCGGCCGCGGTGCTGGTGCCGATCGTGTTCGCCGGCCTGCTGCGCGCGCCGCGCAGGCTCGCGCAGGTCCTGCTGGGCATGCTCGCCGGCGGCATCCTCGCCGCTCTCGCAAGCCTCATAGCCTTCGGCCTGCACATCCCCGATCTGAGCACGCAGAGCCAGCTGGTGACCGCCGAGAGCATCCCCAATCTGCTCGGCTTCGCGCTCGGGTTCGGCGGCGAGAGCGCCGGCGTGCGGGCGGCGATGGACGCGGCGCTGATCCTCAGCGTGCTCGCGTGCTGCTGGTGGGTGTGGGCGGACCGGGATGCCCGCCCAAACCGGGATGGCCGCCAGGCGGACGCGCGCCTCGAGCGCTCCGGCGAGGCGCGCTCGATCACCGCCGCCGGCTGGGCGAGCGTGGCCTTGCTCGTCACGCTCAGCTGGGTGCTTCCGTGGTACGTCGTGTGGGCGCTGCCGCTTGCCGCGCTGTCGGGCTCGCGCAGGCTGCGCGCGGCGGTGCTCGTGTTCGGCGTCTACCTGATCGTCATCTGGGCGCCCGTGTCGCAGGCGGTGTGGAACGCGCTCGACTTCCACCCCGAGCGGACGCAGCTCGGTCGCGTGCACCAGCGCTTCGTGAAGGATCTGCTGAACTGAGCCACCCCGAGCAGCCCTCAGCCGTCCTCGGCCGTGGGCGGGCGGCGCTCGAGCTTGCGCCGCGAGGTCCTGCGCTTGGCTGCCAGGCGCTCGGCGCGCGCCGCCGCGCTCGGGCGCGTGCGGCGGCGAACGCACGAGGAG
>JASHYF010000405.1 GCA_030043235.1 Solirubrobacteraceae bacterium
CCGGCCAGGAACAGATCGGACCGAAGCAGCGCTGGGCGCTCGAGCTGCTGCGCGACCCCACAGTCGCGCTGCCCGCCGGCGCCGAGCTCGCCGACGAATCCCTGTCGGTAGAGCGAAGCTCCGCCGTGCGCCGTGCGCTGGGCGATGTCCAGGAGCGGCTCCTGGATCGAACGCTCTCACGCGATGAGGCCGCCGCGGGGATCGTCCGCGTCGTGAGCGACTTCGGGCTTCAGCCGGTCGCGCCTCCCCCGCTGCCGGAGAGGATCACGGTGGAGGACCTGGGGGTGGTGTGCTGGATGGCAGTGCTGCCGCAGCGGTGAGCGCTCCGGAGTTCACTGGGACTCCGGCCAGGACAGACACTTTGCGACCAGTGCCCCCGCCGGGAGTCGAACCTGGATCTACCGCTTAGGAGGCGCGCGGCGATCCGGCCGGAATCGCTGATTCTGCTGACGATTACAGCGGATTCGCGCCCTACGGCGCGTCGCCGATGTGACCCGATTGGGCGCGATTCGACGGGGTTTGGGCAGCGGGTTGGGGCTGCTGCCCAAGCAAATGGCCGCCTCGATGGTCCCCGCGAATCCCGGCCACGCGGGGTCGATGCCTTCGCTGCGCGCCAGCTCAGCTTCGACCGTGAGAACATCCTCGACGGTCTGGCCTTGCCAGAGCCGGTGCCTGGCAGGAGGCATCATCCACCTCGAGCGCAGCTCGTCGCGGAGGCGAGCGCAGCGCAGACCTCCGCCACCCTTTCCGGGCCGAGCATGGTCACGCGCTCGATCAGCAGGCTCTTGAGGATAGGCGTCGTGTTGTCTGTGCTCAGGACACATTCGGCGGGCATTCCGTCGTCAGGCCCAAGCGGCACCTCCGTTGCGATCCCACGGATCGTGGTGGTGGCCGGCACGGCGAGCAGCTTGTCGAGCACGTTGATCGCCTCATCGCGCGTGAGGATCAGCCAAGGTCGCGGCGCTTGCTCTGGTGGCTCATACCACCAGACCTCGCCGCGCCTCACTGCCGTGGCTCGCGCTGAAGCGGCGGGACGCCAGCGAAGTGCTCTTTCTCGGCAAGATCACGCATCACTCGCGACGCAGCGGCGTCCGTCTGAGCGTCGAGGTCACCCCACTCGTCCACAACATGGTCGGCGCGCTCACGCTGCACCGCGCGCAACGCGATCTCGGCGTCGTGCTCGCTCCAAGTAGGCACCTCGCGTAGCAACTGCTCCTTCGCGGTCATCGGAACCTCAATGGTAGTCGCCGCGGCGCGTAGGCCGCGCGGGAGCAGTGCGGTTCACGTGTCCCTGGACGACCGTCTGGCGGACACGACAACGCAACTAAATACTGCTCGACTGCAGGGCTTTCTCGCCAGTGCCCCCGCCAGGAGCGCTCGACGAGAGCTTTGGCGACGCGGCGGGTGACCGGCGCGGGTCAACAATCCCCCCCGAGCAAGGAAGGCGCGTCGAGGGCAAGTGGGGGGGCTTCAAGGTCGAGGCCGAGATCAGCGCGACCGTCGCAGTCATCAAAAAACCTCCCCGAGTTGAAAACCCGCACCACCACACAGCGCGGCCACGGCCCGAAGCACCAGCGCGCACGCGCGCGTGAAGCCAGGCGCGTCGCGCGCGGCGAAGCGTTCTGCACCCCCCGCCCCCGCTGCAAGCACCCGCGCGGCCGGTGGATCGCGCCGGGCGAAACGACGGGCTTTGTGGAGTTGGTGGGCCGGGACTCAGGCGTGCCAAATCGCTTTCGGCGGCACTTTGCCTACCGCACGGCGCGCTTGGAGGGTTTGGCGAGACGATTGGCGAAACTCGTCGCCGCAGCAAGCCCTCAGTCGGACTCGTCTTCGATCTCGCCCCGCGCCGCCTGAAGGATCTCGTCAGCGAGGAATAGCTGGCCCCATTTGCGGCCGGTCACCTCCCGAAGTATTCCTTGTGCTTCTAGGTCGCGAATGGCCGCACGCGCAGTCGGAGCGGACACCTTCAAGACCTTGGCAGCGCGCGGAGCCGCGATGTACGGGTTCATAAAGAGCTGATCGACGAGCTGGTGGGCCGCTCGCCGAGCCCGTGCCCGTGACAGAAGGGCGTGATAGCTGGCTTGGAGGTCGAGAAGGCGCTCAGCGTCATCGACGGCGGCTTGAGCTTGGATCGCTACGCCCTTCAAGAAGTAGGCAAGCCACCCCTGCCAGTCGCCGTGGGTGCTGACGCGAAGCAGGCGATCGTAATACTCGGTCCCGCTCCGCTCGAAGTAGGCCGAGATGTAAAGCAGCGGTTGCGGGAGTAGTCCCCGCTCATGCAGCAACAGCGATATGAGCAGCCTCCCCACGCGCCCGTTCCCGTCGCCGAATGGGTGGATAGCCTCGAATTGGTAGTGCGCGAGCGCGGCGACAACAAGCGGTGGCAGCGTCTCGTCGTGCAGGAACTTCTCGAAGTCGGCGAGCGCGGTCTGCATCTCCGTCACCGGCGGTGGTACATACCGTGCCTCCTCGATCGGTGCGCCCGGGTGGCGGGCGATCCAGTTCTGATATGACCGGAAGCGGCCCGGATGGCGGTCATGACCACGGACTCCCTGCATAAGACGCTTATGGACTTCTCGCAGTAGGCGAAGGCAAAGGGGCAGCTGCTTCAGGGCCTCGAGTCCGTATTCGTGCGCGCTGAGGTAGTTGCGGACCTCGCGGACATCGCCACGGGCACTCCCTGTCGCCTCGTCCTCGTAGAGGTCGGCGAGCGTGCTCATCGTCCCCTCAATCCGTGAGCTAAGAACGGCCTCACGGCGGAGGTATGGCCCGATGAGCAGGGCCGGATTCTGGAGATTGCGCCCTGTACCAGCGAGCAGGCCGACACCGCCAGCGGCTCTGCTTAGGTTCGTGACCAGTTCGGGCGTAAAGTCCAGCGTCGGCGGGAGGGGCGCCGGCACGAAGGCCACGCCGCCATCTTGGCCAACGAGGTGTCCGGGAGCATCGGCAATGAAGCTAGCTGGGTCCATACAAGGGCTTAGAAAGGATGCTTGGCAACTCTAGACGATTTAGAAAGGAAATTGGGTTTCCTTTTCTTTTCTCGCGGAGGATGGAAAGCAGTCTTTCCAAGGCGGCCTGGTCGCCGTCTAGCCTTTGTAACGGGCATATGCCCGTTTGATCGTGTTTTGCAGCGTATTTAGCTGCGTGCCAGCCGCGGGCCGGCCAATAGGCCGGGGGGCGGGTCAAACTCCAGGCGGGTGATCAGCGGCCGGCACCGGTACTGCGAGCTGTGCCGCGCCGCTGCGCTCGCTCGGCGTCGGCGGCGTAGCGCCCGCAAGCAGAACACGGCCTCGACAACAGCTCGCGGCTACGGGACCCTGTACCAAGCGCTGCGCAAGCGCTGGGCGCCGAAAGTAGCGCGCGGCGAAGTGCGCTGCGCGCGCTGCGGGCTTCTCATCGTGCCGAGCGGAGGCGGGACCGTCTGCCATTGCAGGGGGGTCCGGCGCGGATCGAATAGGCAGCAATGGGCAGCAGCGAGGCTCGAGCGCCCTTCGTGGACTCTCCTTCGGCAACCAGCATGCCCCAAATCCCGCATAACGAAGCGATTTTCGGTCCCATGCCCCCGCCGGGAGTCGAACCTGGATCTACCGCTTAGGAGACGGGAGCATGAGCGGCCAAAATGGCCGGAATCGCAGGCGTAGCAACGGATTTTGGGTTCCTGACGCCACGCTCGATGCGACGGGATTGAGGGCGATTTGATGGGGTTCGGGCACTAGAACGGGGTCAGCGCCCAAACGAATCCTCACCCAAGCTCGACGCCGTGGCGACCCAGCCAGACACGGGCACCCTCGATCAACCCGGGGAGCGCCTCGCGTAGCCGTTCGACACCATCGCGAACCTCTCCCGCGTCGACATCCGGCGAGGCGTGCTCAAGTCGCCCCTCGAGAACGTAGAGTTCGTTCAGCAGGGCTACTTGATCTTTGGTCAGTCCGTCGTCGGCCAGGAGCGCCTCGAAGACCTGCTCGGCGTGCGGGCGGCGGTGCGGGAGCAGGCCGACCAAACGTGATCCTGCGCTCACCTTGAGAATCTCGACATAGGCATTGAGCACAGCAGAGTGATCGCCGGTGACGACCATCGTGCGGTTGGCGTCGCGCGGCTCGACAGACTCGAAGGCGATCCTCCATTCGGCTGGGTCGAGCGTACCGCCGAAGTTCTCCTCGATTGCCAGGTCGAGTGCCTTGCGGTG
>JASHYF010000406.1 GCA_030043235.1 Solirubrobacteraceae bacterium
CGCGCGGCTCCGCTTTGCCGCCGCGCGGCCGCGCGCGCGGCCTCACGCGCGCCGCGCGCATGGCGGTCGTGGCGCCGATCGTCGTCTACCAGCGTCTGATCTCGCCGGCGATTCCGCCGCGCTGCAGATACGAGCCGAGCTGCTCGCGCTACGCGGTCGCGGCGATTCAGGAGTACGGCATACTGAGAGGCCTGATCCTTGCTGGGTGGCGTCTGCTGAGGTGCAACCCGTGGAGCAGGGGTGGATACGATCCCGTGCAGGCCCAGCGCGTGTTCAGGATGCGGTCGGGCGGGAGCCCCGATCATGCCGGCTGAGCACGGCAGGGCGCACACGTCGCTCGACAGCCGTCGCGCAGTAGCAGGCCCCGCCCGCGTGCCATCCACCACCACCGCCGAGATCTTCTAAGAGCATGCCAATCCTCGCCAACGTGATCCAGGACGCGTTCTCGCCGCTGATCAGCGTGTTCGAAGAAATCATGGTCTTCATCCACGCCCACATCGTGCACGGGAGTTGGGGTTTGGCGATCGTCGGCCTGACGGTGCTGATCCGTGCGATCCTGGTGCCGCTGACCTACAAGCAGCTCAAGTCGATGCAGGAACTGCAGCGGCACGCTCCCGAGCTGAGCGCGTTGAAAGAGAAGTACAAGGACGACAAACAGCGCCAGCAGCAGGAGATGATGAAGTACTACCAGGAGCATGGAATCAATCCGCTGGCGTCGTGCCTGCCGCTGCTGCTGCAGCTGCCCGTGTTCGTCTCGCTGTTCTACATGCTGCGCACGGACCTCAAGAAGCGCATCTGCGGCGCGGCGCTGAAGGCGCACGGCATCGTCACCTCGAAGGCGATCGAAAAAGCGACCTGCAACCAGGTGGCGCCGCACTCCGCGAAGTTCCTGTTCCTGCCGGACATCACCGCGAAGGCGACGGGCGTGGCGCTGGTGGTGCTGATCGTGCTGTACGTGGGCTCTCAGCTCGCCTCGACGTTCATCGCGACCGCCACCACGGACCCCAGCCAGAGGTGGCTGTTCCTGCTGATTCCGGTCGTCTTCGTGTTCATTCTCTACCGCTACCCGGCGGGGCTGCTCGTGTATTGGATCACCACCAACCTGTGGACGATCGGCCAGCAATACCTCATCCGCCGCCGCCTGCCCCCGCCGGAAAGACGTCCGCCGCCCTCCACGAACGGCAAGCCCACGCGTTCGCTGCGTCAAGCGATCCTCACCGGCGCCGGCGGCGCGGCGGCCAGGCCGCCCGAGCCCGACCTCGCCGGCGCCGGGAGTGGGGCCTCGCCCGGCACGCCGCCGCCGCGCCCCCCGCGTAAGAAGAAGAAGCGCTCTGGCAGGCGAAGATGAGCCCCGGCGATGACGGCGGTACCGATGTGGCGGGCGCCGAGCCCGAGCCGGCGGAGGCGCTCGAAGAGCTGCTTGTAGAGGTGGCGGAGAGCCTGCGCCTGAATGTGTCCGTCGAGGTCGAAGAGCGCGACGGCGTGCTCGTGGGGCGGCTCGAGGGCGAGGATCTGGGCCTGTTCATCGGGCGCCACGGACAGACGATCGACGCCGTTCAGCACCTGGCCCAGCGAATCGTCTTTCCCGACGGCCCATCGCCGGTGCGTGTGGTGGTCGACGCCAACGGCTATCGTGAGCGTCGCGCGGAGGCGCTGCGCGCGGAGGCGGACGAGGCAGCCGACGAAGCGCTCAGCTCGGGCAGGCCGGTCGGGCTCGATCCGCTGCCGGCCTTCGAGCGGCGGATCGTGCACGAGTACCTGCGCGAGCGCGGCGACGTGGAGACGCACAGTGAGGGCAACGAGCCCGAGCGCTACCTCGTGGTGACGCCCGTCTCGAGCTGAGCCCAGGTTCGTGGCTGTTTCACGGGAAACGCTTGCGGGGACCCAGTCGGGCCTCGGCAGCCGAGCGCCGATCGGGCCCGTGGCAAGCGAGGGACAAGCCGCCGGGGTCGCGGACCGGCTGACAGCCGAGCAGCTGCGCCAACTCACACGAGTGCTCGCGGAGCTCACGAGCGACGAGCATGCGCCGACGGCGATCCGCGACCCGGAGCGCGCGCGCTGGGCGCACGTGGCGGACGCGCTGGTGGCGCTGGAGATCGAGGCGGTGGCGCGAGCCGGCCGCATCGCGGACCTTGGAAGCGGCGCCGGCTTCCCGGGCGTGGCGCTCGCGGTGGCGCTGCCGAATGCGGAGGTCTCGCTGGTCGAGAGCCGGCGCCGGCGCTGCGAGTTCCTCGAGCGGCTGTGCGCGGCGGCGGAGATCGAGAACGCGCGCGTGGTGTGCACGCGTGCGGAGGAGTGGCGGGCGGGCAGGGGGAGCTGCGATTTGGTGCTCGCGCGGGCGCTTGCGTCGCAACCGGTGGTGCTCGAGTACGCTGCGCCGCTGCTGCGCGAGGGCGGGACCCTCGTGGACTGGCGCGGGCGCCGCGAGCGCGAGGCGGAGGCCACGGCGGAGCGGGCGGCCGCGCTGCTCGGACTGCGCAGAATGGAGATCCGCCCAGTGTTCCCGTTCGCGGGCGCACGGGATCGCCATTTGCACGTGTTCGCGAAGGCGGCGCGGACGCCGGCGAGGTTCCCGAGGCGGGCTGGGATGGCGCGCAAGCGCCCGCTCGGCGCCTGAGCGAGCGTCGGCCTGTCGCGGGCTGCGCCG
>JASHYF010000407.1 GCA_030043235.1 Solirubrobacteraceae bacterium
TGCCCCCGCCTTCTCCCCGATCGCACGCGCGTGCCCGCGCATGCCAGCGAGGCGTGAGAGTCTCACGCGCGCTGGCGCTCCTGCTGACAGCAGCAGCGACCGTCGTACTGACAACGCCAGCCACCGGGGCGCAGGCGGGCGGGGCGACGCGTGGCGCTCGCACTGTCACGCCTGCCGCCGGCGCCGGCGCCGGCGCGCCGCTGTATGGCGTGACCATCGACCGGATCACGCACCTGAAGACGCTCCTCAGCTCGCTCGCCGCGCTGCCCGAGCGTGCGACCACGCGCGTGTACTTCAATGCCCTCGAGCCCGCCTCGTACTACGCGCAGGCGCTGGCGCAGATCGACGGCGTGAGCGGCGTGATGGGCGAGCTGCTCGACTCCTCCGAAGAGAAGTCCATCTCCACCGAAGCCTTTCAGGCGCGCGTCGAGTCCTACCTGCAGACGCTCGGCTCGGAGGTGAACATCTGGGAAGTTGGCGACGAGGTCAACGGCAACTGGACGGGCCCCTACCCGGCGGTCGCCGCCAAGCTCACCGAGGCCTACGAAGACGTCGCCGCGGCCGGCGGCGCGAGCGCGCTCACGCTGTACGCCAACAACTTCGGGCCGGACAACTGCGGGGATGGCAGCGCGGAGCTGACGCCCGTGCAGTTCGCGCAGCAGTACGTGCCGAGCGAGGTGGCCGAAGGGCTCGACTACGTGCTGCTCTCCTACTACCCCACCGAGTGCGGCGGCCGCGAGCCCTCCTCCGAAGAAGTCGCCGCCTACATGCGCCAGCTGCACGCCGTCTTCCCGAACGCCGAGCTGGGCTTCGGGGAGGTGGGCCTGGCGCGCGCGGTCACGCGCAAGACGCTCGCCAAGGCCACGCAGATCATGCGGTGGGCGTACTCGCTGAAGCCCGAGCTCCCGTACTACGCCGGCGGGTACTTCTGGTGGTATGGCGCAGAGGACGCCCTGCACCGCGGCGCTCCCCTGCGCGCGACCCTGGCGGCAGCCTTCGAAGAAGAGTCCGAAGCGCTGGCGCCCGGGACGCCGTAGCGATGGAGGAGCGGATCGGCGTCCGCTGCGGCGCTCGCTTCAGCACCTACGAGGAGCTTTTCGCTCGCGCCCTGCGCGCCAGCCGGGGGCTGCTCGAGCTCGGCATCGCCGAGGGCGACCGTGTGGCGCTGCTGCTGCGCAACTCGATCGAGTACATCGAGGCGACGATCGCCACCGTGCCGCTCGGCGCGAGCGCCGTGCCGATCAACTGGCACTGGCGCGGCGAGGAGATCGCCCACGTGCTGGCCGACAGCGCCGCCAAGGCGCTCGTCGTGCACGCGGACCTGTGGCCCGCGATCGCCGCGAGCGTGCCGGAGGGACTCGACGTGATCGCCGTGCCGGCCGAGGCGGGCTCGGGCGACGGCGCGACGGCGCCCGAGGGTGTGAGCGGCGCACGGGCGCCGGGGGGCGTGCTGTGGTGGCCCGACTGGCTCGCGAGCCGCGAGCCGTGGGCGCAGCCGCCCGAGACGGTCCCCGCCAGCATCATCTACACCTCGGGGACGACCGGGCGGCCGAAGGGGGTCGTGCGCAATCCGCCGACGGACGCCCAGCGCGAGGGGCTGCGCGCGCTGTTCACCGAGATCTTCAGGCTCGAGGAGGGCGAGCGCACGGTGATCCCCGCGCCGATGTACCACTCTGCCCCCAACGCGTACACCGCCGCCGCGGTCATGCGCCGCATGGACATCACGCTGATGAGGAGCTTCGACGCCGAGGAGTTCCTGCGCATCGTCGAGCGCGACCGCGTCACCGTGGTGCAGATGGTGCCCACGATGTTCGTGCGCCTGCTCGCCCTGCCGCGGGAGGTGCGTGCGCGCTACGACCTCTCCTCGCTGCGCTGGGTCGTGCACGCGGCCGCGCCCTGCCCGCCGCAGGTCAAGCGCGCGATGATCGAGTGGCTCGGCCCGATCGTTGCCGAGTACTACGGCAGCACCGAGGCCGGCCCCGTCACCTTCTGCACGAGCGCCGAGTGGCTGGCGCACCCGGGGACCGTCGGGCGCGCGCTGCCGCAGGCCACGATCAAGGTCCTCGACGCAGAAGGGCGCGAGCTGCCGGCGGGCGTCTCGGGCGAGGTGTGCATGCGCCTGGGCGTCATCTCCGACTTCACCTACGAAGGCGACGAGGACAAGCGCCGCGCGCTCGAGCGCGACGGCCTCGTCAGCTGCGGCGACATCGGCTACCTCGACGCCGGCGGCTACCTGTACCTCAACGACCGCGCCAGCGACATGGTGATCAGCGGCGGCGTGAACGTCTACCCGGCGGAGATCGAGGCGTGCCTGCTGACGCTGGACGGCGTCCGCGACTGCGCCGTGTTCGGGATCCCCGACGACGATTTCGGCGAGGCGCTGGCCGCGCACGTCGAGCTGCACGACGGCGCACGGCTGAGCGCCGAGGACATCCGCGCGCATGTCCACAGTCGGCTCGCCGGCTACAAGGCTCCCCGCGTGGTCGAGATCGTCGACTCGCTGCCACGCGAGGACTCCGGCAAGATTTTCAAGCGCCGCCTGCGCGAGCCGTACTGGGCCGGCAGGGCGCGCGCGATCTAGCCGAACCGTTCCGACCGCCTCGACGTGCACAGTTTGCGCGTGGCGAGCTCCCGCCGTGCGACAAGCGCGTGCCTTTCCATCTGTTGCGTGCTGCTCGCCCTGCTCGCGCTCGCCGGGCCCGCCGCGGCCGGCGCCCAGCCCGCGTCGCAATCGCAGTCGGTGCAGACGACGCTGAGTCCCGGCGAAGCCGGCGCCCTGCTCGCGCGAGCTCGGCGGCTGCAGGGCGCGGGCTTCGAACAGAAGGCGCGCGAACTCGTCGAGACCGTGGCCGAGAGGTCCACCACGCCGATCCCCTCCCAGCTGCGCGCGATCGACCAGCGCGTCGGCTGGTGGCGCGAACTCCTCGGCAGCGCCGGGCCGCTCGTGCGGCTGATCTTGGAAATGCTCGCCGCCGCGCTCGGCGTCTGCCTCGCGGGCCTGTTGTGCGTGACCGGCACAAGGGCGCTGTGGGCGCGGATCGAACGCTCCGTGCAGCTCGAGGGCTTCGAAGGCTCCAGCGAAGCCACGCTCGGCGCCGTGCTCAGCGCGGCGCTCAGCCAGGCGCTGACGCGCATGAGCAACGAACGCGCAGGCCGCCGGGTCAACTGGCAGAGCGGCACCGAGCCGAAGTTCGAACTCCCGTCCGCGATCGGCGAAGCGGTGCCCGCCGCCGGCATCCTCGCGGGCTTGATCGAAATGCTCGACCGCATGCTCTACCGCAGGGTCTACAGCGTCGCCGGCACCGTGCACCCCGTCCACGAGCATCGTGGCGCCGGGCTCACGCTCGCCATCTCCCGGCGCAGCGGACGCACCGTCGAGCAGGTGACGATCTGGGAGCGCGACTTCCTCCTCAAGGAGGCCGGCGACGGCGCCCCCATCGCCGTCCGCTACGAGCGGCTGGTGCTGCCCGCCGCTGTGTGGCTCGGCTACAGCAAGACACTCGGCGCGAAGGAGGGCAAGCGCCCGCTGCAGACCCGCGACTGGCGCTCCTATGCGCTGTTCGCGCTTGGCGAGATCGTCCCCGACGACGCGAAGGAGCGACGCCTCTACGAACTCGCACTCGACCTCGACCAGGGCAACCTCGGCGCTCGCCTGAACCTCGCCGCGCTGCTGCTCAAACGCCCCGCTTACGAAGTTCCGCCGAAGACAGGCGGCGGAGGCGTCGCCAACGGCAGTCGCGAAGGCTGGCGCGAATGCCTCGACACCGCCGAGGATCATCTGAACGTCGTCGCCGGTCGCACCGACCCACGGCGAGACGCGATCTGGTATCGCGCGCGCTACCTGCAGGCCGTGGTCTCGGTGTACAGGGGCACGCGCCCGTTTTGCACGAATGGCGTTGCGCATCCGTGCGACCCCTGTCGCCGAGCCGGCCTGAACGCTCGCGCGCGCCTCGACGAACTGCAAAGGGAGATCTCGGTCCACGGTCGCGAGACAGCCCTCGCAAGCCTGCTCGACGCGCTCGAGCAGCCGATCGACGTCCTCAGGAAGACCGCCGCGCTGATCGCCGGCGACCCGTTCGGGCTGCCCGGCGCGAGCGACCCGACGTGGCGCTCTGCGACCGCCGAATACAACCTCGCGTGCCTGCTGTCGCGCTACGCCGACCGCATCGCCGCCGACGCCGGGAGGGACGCCGCCGCCAAACGAGCAGCGTTGGTCGAAGCCGTGCGCCGCCTGCGTCGCGCGCTCGCGCGCGACGTGCTCATGACCGATGGCGCGCTGCTCGCCGAAGCCCGGGTCGACCCGGCGTTCGACGGTGTCGTCCGCCGCAGCAAAGCCTTCAAGACCCTCACCGCGATCGTCGAGCCGCCGAGCAAGCCCGGCAAACCGACGCGCTACGCAGTCACGCTCGACCCCGGCCCGGAGATGGTCAAGCTCGTCAGCGGCTGATCCGCGGTCGTGGTCACGCGCGCCGCGAGCGGCAGCCCGCACAGCGACACGCCGGCCATCGCCAGGAAGGCCGGGAGTGGATGGTGGACGAGGATCTGCACGAGCAGCGCCACCACCAGGCCGCCGAGATTGCCCGCCATCCAGATGATCGCGCCGGCGGTCCCGGCAGCCGCGCCCGCGAGCTGCTCCGCGGCGGTGAGGATCACCGGCAGCGCCGGCAGCAGCACGATGCCGATCGCAACCAGCGCCAGTGCGCGCGTCCCCAACCACGGCGTGATCCCCAGCGAGACGCAGCCGACGCATCCGATCACCACGGCGCCGCGCATGAAGCCGCGCTCCGCATGCCTGCGGGCGACCAGCGGCGGTAGCGCCGCACAGCCGGCGATTCCCGCGATCACCATGCCCACGAGCAGCACGCCCGCCGTCGTTTCCGAGACGTGCGCGGGCTGGAGCAGCGTCTGTAGCCACGTCGCCAGCGCCACGAAGATGCCGAAGCCCAAGAACACCAGTCCGCACTGGATGCGCATGGGTTCCAGACGCCACAGGGCGCGCGCGGCGCTGCCCTCGATCGCGGCGTGCTCGATGCTCGCGTGCGCGCCGCCCCGCCGCAGCGCGATTGCCAGCGCGATCGCGGCGAGGCCGCCCATGACGGCCTCCAGCACGAGTAGCCGCTCGATGTGATCGTGCGCGCCGAACGTGGGGCCGAGCAGCAGCGCGAGCAGCATCCCCACGAAGTTGCCCGCCGAGCCGAGTGAGATGCCGTCCGCGCGCTGCTCGTGCGGCAGATACTCGCCCGCAAGCTTGCTCACCGCGCTCAACACCACCGGCTGCGCCACTGCCACGAGCGTCTGGCCGGCCAGCGCCCACGCGAACGTCTGCCCACCCAGCCGCACGAGCCCGCCGAGCGCCACCAGCGCGCCGCCCGCCGCCAGCGCCGGGCGAAACCAGCGATCGAGCAATATGCCCGCGGGGATCGCCAGCACCACGTACAGCAGCGGGAAGATCTCCGCGAGCCAGCCGATCGCGCCGGCCGACACGCCGTAGTGCCGTGCCGACTCGGTGGTGATCGCCGCGTAGGTCAGCCACAGGATCTGCGTGGCCGCGCACACCAGCGCGTAGGCGGCGATCACCCACCAGCCCCTCGTCCTCGTGGTGCTCTCGTCCCGCGGGTCCATCGACCGCTCTTTCGTCGCTCGCAAGCGGCGCGAAAGCCTAGCGCCTACACGCTGCGCAGCGCTTCCGCCGGCGCCAGCCGCGCCGCGCGGATCGCCGGGTACAGGCCGGCGAGCGCGCCGAGCACGAGGGCGATCGCGACGCCGCCGGCGATCGACACCGTGGGCACCACCAGGATCCACCCCTGGTAGGCGGCATAGCCGGCGGTCGCGGCCGCGCCGAGCGCGATCCCGGCGACGCCGCCGAGCACGGACAGCAGCACCGACTCGCCGAGGAACTGCACCCCGATGTGCATCGCCCGCGCCCCCAGCGCTCGCCGCAGCCCGATCTCCGGCCGGCGCTCGAGCACCGATATGACCATCACGTTGGCGATCCCCACGCCGCCGACCAGCAGCGCGACGGCGCCGAGCCCGAGGAACACCTCGGTGAGCGTGCTCTGCGCGTCGGCCCGCGCCCGCAGCGCGCTCGACGGGCGGCTCACGTCGGCCTGTTCGGGATTCTGCGGGTCGGCGGTGGCTCCCAGCAGCGACGCCGCTTCTGGCACGCGTTCGGGGTCGGCGCGCACGTACACCTCGCTGGCGTGACGGCTGGTGGCGAACAGGCGGTGCGCGACCGGGTAGCCGATCAGCGCCGCCCGTTCGATTTCCGGCGCCAGCGGCAGCGGCCCGAGCACGCCGGCGACGGTGAACCAGGTGTTCCCCAGATACACCTGCACCGGGCGTCCGGAGGCGGTGAGGCTGCTGACGCCGAGTCGCTGCGCCGCCACGTAGCCCAGCACCACAAGCGGGTAGCGTTCGCTGAAGCCTTCGAGGAAGCGCCCTTCGAGCAGCTTGCCGCCGAGCGTACCCAGCAGCTGGCTGTCGGTCGCGTACACGGCCAAGCCGCTGCCTTCCGCCGCTTCGATGTAGGGGCTGCGGCGCACGCTCGCGGCGCTGATGCTCGTGACCGGCGCCGCCGAGCGTACGCTGGCGAGGTTGCGCACCGCTCCCGCCGCCGCTTCCGGCAGCTGCGCCGAGGCGCCCAGGAACGTCTGTCCGGGCGTGACCGTGAGCAGGTTGGTGCCCAGTTCGTTCAGCTCCGCCACGAGGCCCGCTTTGCTGGAGTCCGAGATGCCGAGCACCGCCACCATCGCCGCGATGCCGATCGCGACGCCGAGGGCAGACAGCGCGGCGCGCACGCGGCGCGTGCGCAGGCCGACGCTCGCCACGCGCAGGACGTCCGCCGGCAGCAGGCGGCTGCGTGGGATCGCCGAGCCGGCCGCCGCGCTCACGCCGGCGCCGCCAGCAGCTCGTCGTGGATCAGGCGCCCGTCGCGCATCTCCACGCGCCGGGGCAGTGCGCGCGCGATCCCGAGGTCGTGGGTGATCACCACCACCGTCGTCCCCTGCTCGTTGAGCGTGAGCAGCAGCTCGAGGATCTCCGCGCCGGTGGCGGTGTCGAGGTTGCCCGTCGGCTCGTCCGCGAGCACGATCGCGGGATCGCTGATCAACGCGCGCGCGATCGCCACGCGCTGGCGCTCGCCGCCGGAGAGCAGCGCGGAGGTCTGCCCGACGCGGTGGCCGAGGCCCACCCGCTCCAGCGCCGCGCGTGCGGCACGGCGGCGCTCGCGTGCCGGCGTGCCCGTGTAGAGCAGCCCGGTGGCGACGTTCTCGAGCGCGCTGTGCGCCTCCAGCAGGTGGAACTGCTGGAAGACGAAGCCGATCCGCCGCGCTCGCAGCGCGGCGAGCTCGCGCTCGGGCGCCTCGGCCACGTCGACGCCGGCGACCCGCACGACCCCCGCGCTGGCGCGTTCGAGCGTGCCCATGACGTGCAGCAGCGTCGACTTGCCCGACCCCGAGGGGCCCGCGATCGCGCACAGCTCGCCCGCGTGGACGGTCAGGTCCACCCCGCGCAGCGCCTGCACGTCGCCCGGATAGCGCTTGACCACGTCGATCAGCTCGAGCACCGGCCCGCGCGGGCTCATTCGGACTCGATCACGGTCATGCCTTCGCGCAAGCCGGCGCCTTCGACCTGCACGTAGCCGTCGGCGAACATCCCCGGCGTGACCGCCAGCGTGACGCGACGCTCGCCTTCCCCCTTCGGGGACGATGCCAGCACCTCGATCGCGTAGCCGTGCCCGGCCGTCGCGGTCAGGGCCGTGGCCGGCACCGTCAGCACTTCGCGCTGCACGGCCTTGACGAGTTCGACGCTGACCGGCGCCTCGTCGAGATGGGCGACGGGATGGTCGAGCGCGATCGTCACCGGGATTGTCGCCGATTCGCTTTCGCCCGACGCGCCCTTTTCGCTTTCGCTGCCTTTCGCTTCGCTCGCCACCGAGCTCACTTCGATGATCCGCCCCTGCACGATCCGCCCTCCCGGCAGCGTCACGGGCACCGGCTCGCCTACGTGGGCCAGCTGCTGCTGTTCGGCTTTCACCTTCAGCTGCACGAGCTGCTGTGTGGGGGTGGTCGTGAGCACCGCCTCGCCCCCGCCGGCCGCCGCTTCGTCTTCGCCGGTCTTCGCGCCCGGCGATTTGCCGTCTTCGCCCGAGCCGTCATCTGCGCCCGCGTCGTCGGAGGCGGACGATTCGGAGGCGGGCGATTTGGGAGAGGAGGATTTGCTGGGGGACGATTTGGGGGAGGTGGATTCGGAGCGGGACGACTTCGGGGTGGGCGATTTGGACGCGGGTGATTTGGAAGCTGGCGATTTTGAGCCGTGACGTTTGGAGCCGCGTGATTTGGA
>JASHYF010000408.1 GCA_030043235.1 Solirubrobacteraceae bacterium
GGGCGGCTGTGGACGCCGGGCGACGATCCGAGGCGGGCCAGCTAGCCTTCGTAAAGGAATCTGGCGAGCGAGGCGAAAGGAGGCGAGGACTTATGCGCTGGGAGCGAGCACGATGAGCCCGATGGGGCGCCACGAGGAAGCGCGATGAGCCCGATGGGGCGCCGCGAGGAAGCGCGATGAGCCCGCTCGTGCCGATGGTCGTCGAGCAGACCTCGCGCGGCGAGCGCGCGTTCGACATCTACTCGCGCCTGCTCAACGAGCGCATCATCTTCCTCGGCACGCCCGTCGACGACCAGATCGCCAACCTGATCGTCGCGCAGCTCCTGCACCTCGAGTCCGAGGACCCCGAGAAGGACATCTCCGTGTACATCAACTCCCCCGGCGGCTCCGTGTACGCGGGCCTCGCGATCTACGACACCATGCAGTTCATCAAGCCCGACGTGCAGACCATCTGCGTGGGCATCGCCATGTCGATGGGCGCGCTGCTGCTGGCCGGCGGCGCCGAGGGCAAGCGCATGGCGCTGCCCAACGCCAAGATCCTCATCCACCAGGTCTCCTCGAGCTTCCAGGGCCAGGCCACCGACATCGAGATCCACGCCAAAGAGATCATCGACGTGCGCCGCCGCCTGGACGAGATCATCGCCAAGCACGCCCACAAAGACCTCGAGCAGGTGCGCAAGGACACCGAGCGCGACTACTTCATGAGCTCCGAGGAGGCCAAGGAGTACGGCATCATCGACCGCGTGATCTCCGAGCACTAGCGTGCCGGGCTAGCATGGACGGCGCAGCGCTGGAGGACCCGAAGGGATATGGCAAGACCTACTGACTCCAACGAGCAGCTCCTGTGCAGCTTCTGCGGCAAGTCCCAGCGCCAGGTCAAGAAGCTGATCGCCGGCCCCGGCGTGTACATCTGCGACGAGTGCATCGACCTGTGCAACGAGATCATCGACGAGGAGCTCTCCGCCCCGCCGGCGTTCGACATCGAGAACCTCCCCAAGCCGCGCGAGATCTACGAGGTGCTCGACGAGTACGTGGTCGGCCAGGACGCCTCCAAGCGCACGCTGTCGGTGGCCGTCTACAACCACTACAAGCGCGTTCAGATGATGACCTCCGGGGACGCGGACATCGAGCTGCAGAAGTCCAACATCCTGCTGCTCGGGCCCACCGGCTGCGGCAAGACGCTGCTCGCGCAGACGCTCGCGCGCATCCTCAACGTGCCCTTCGCCATCGCCGACGCCACCGCGCTCACCGAGGCGGGCTACGTCGGCGAGGACGTCGAGAACATCCTGCTCAAGCTGATCCAGGCCGCCGACTACGACGTCAAGAAAGCGGAAACCGGGATCATCTACATCGACGAGGTCGACAAGATCGCGCGCAAGGCCGACAACCCGTCGATCACGCGCGACGTCTCCGGCGAGGGCGTGCAGCAGGCGCTGCTGAAGATCCTCGAGGGCACGCAGGCCTCGGTGCCGCCGCAGGGGGGGCGCAAGCACCCTCACCAGGAGTTCCTCACGATCGACACCACCAACGTGCTGTTCATCTGCGGCGGCGCGTTCGCCAACCTCGACAAGGTGATCGAGCGGCGCATCGGCCACAAAGGCGTCGGCTTCGCCGCCGCGATCGAGGTCAAGGCCGATCGCGACACCGGCGAGGTGTTCGAGCATTGCCTGCCCGAGGACCTGATCGAGTATGGGCTCATCCCCGAGTTCATCGGGCGCCTGCCGGTGATGTCCGCCGTGCATCAGCTCACGCGCGACGACCTCGTGTCGATCCTCGTCGAGCCGCGCAACGCGCTCGTCAAGCAGTTCCAGCGCTTCTTCGCCTTCGACGGCATCGAGCTGGTGTTCTCCGAGGACTCGCTCGTGGCCGTCGCCGAGCGGGGCCTCGAGCGCGAAACCGGCGCGCGCGGCCTGCGCTCGATCATCGAGGAGATCCTGCTGGAGGTGCAGTTCGAGCTGCCCTCGCGGCGCGACGTGAAGAAGTGCGTCGTCACCAAGGAGACGGTCGAGAAGGGCCTCACGCCCACGCTCGTCACCGAAGCGCCCGAGGAAGCCGACGACGCGGGGCTGCGCGAGGAGTCGGCCTAGTAGCGCCTGCGGAACGCTCCCGCTACCATCGCGACTGTGTCCAGGCGCACCGTCGCCCGTAGGTCCCGGTCCGAGCGCGTGCCCGCCCCCATCGGGGGTGTGCCCTCCAGGGTGCGCGCACTTCCCTGGGCGCTGCTCGCGCAGGCCGTCGTGCTGATCGGCCGGCGCTGGCGCTCGCTCTCGCAGAGGGATCGCGCGCGCCTCAGCCGTCTCGTGCGCGACTCTCAGGGCTGGCCGGGCAAGCTCAGCGGCAAGGAGCGCGCGGAGCTGCGCAAGCTGATCGGCAAGCTCGACCTGCAGGGGCTCGCCGGCGAGGTGGCCGGGCTGGCCCGCGGCGGACGCGGCAAGCGCCGGCGCGCCCGCGCATAGGCAAGCCGGCGCCGGCGTGAGCGAGCGCACGATCTGGACCGAGGCTCAGGCGGAGCGCCAGCTGCGCTCGCTGGAGCTGTTCGGGATGCGCTTCGGCCTGGACCGGATGCGCCGCATGATGACCGCCCTGGGCTCGCCCGAGCGTTCGTTCGAGACGATCCACGTGCTGGGCACGAACGGCAAGTCCTCGACCACGCGCATGGCCGCCGCCATCCTGGAAGCCCATGGCCTTCGTACGGCGGCATATCTTTCTCCGCACCTCCTGTCCTATCGCGAGCGCGTGCTCATCCACGGGCGCGAGCTCGACACCGACGCCTTCGCCACCGCGATCGATCGCGCCGCATGGGCGGCCGCGCGCGTCAACCGCACGCTCGCGGAGGACGACCACGTCACGCAGTTCGAACTGCTCACCGCCGCCGCCCTGTGGGAGATCGCTCGTCGCGAGCTGGACGTGGCGGTCGTGGAGGCCGGGCTGGGCGGGCGCTATGACGCAACCAGCGTGATCGAGCCGCGCGTCAGCGTGTTGACGAACGTCGGACTCGAGCACACCCGCTGGCTGGGGCCGGCGATCAAGGACATCGCCGGGGAGAAGCTCGCGGCGGTGAGGGCGGGCGCGACGCTGGTGCTCGGCGAGGATCTGGCGCCGGCGGCGCTGGAGGTGGCCGAGCGCGTCGCCCGCGAGCGCGACGTGCGTATCGTCCGCCCGGCCGCCCGGCCGCCCGCGCAGCTGCGCG
>JASHYF010000409.1 GCA_030043235.1 Solirubrobacteraceae bacterium
GCGATCGGTATGTGGGCGGCCACCGGCGGCATCGCCGCCGCCTCGGGCCCGCCGCTCGGAGGGCTGCTCGTGCAGGCCGACTGGCGCTGGGTGTTCCTCGTGAACGTCCCGGTGGGACTGCTGGGGCTGGGCTTCGGGCTGCGCGTGCTGAGAGAGCGGCGCGAGTTGGGCGCGATGCGACCGGACGTGCTCGGCGCCGGCGCGCTGATCGTGGCTGTCGGCTCGCTCGTCGTGGCGATCGTCAAGGGCCAGGAATGGGGCTGGAGCTCCGCGCGTGTGATCGCGCTGCTGGTGCTCGCCCCCGTGGTGCTCCCGGCGATCTGGCGGCGCTCGGAGCGGCACGCGGCGCCGATCGTCGAGCCGGCGATGCTGCGCGTGCGCACGTTCGGCCTGGCCGTGTCCGCGTCGCTGCTGTTCTTCGCCGGCTTCGGCGCGATGCTGCTCTCTGGCGTGCTGTTCCTGACGGGCGTGTGGCACGAGAGCGTGCTGACCGCCGGGCTGATGCTGTTCCCTGGTCCCGCGATGGCGACCACCTTCAGCGTGCCCTCCGCGCGCCTGGGCGCGCGCGTGGGCTACCGCATTCCGGGTTGCATCGGATCGCTGATGTTCGCCGCTGCGAGCGTGTGGTGGATCACGCGCACGGGCAACCGGCCGGCGTACTTCTCCGAGTACCTGCCCGGCTCGATCATCGGCGGCGCCGGTGTGGGCTTGATGATCCCGACGCTCACCGGTGCTGGCGCCTCATCGCTCGCCCCCGAGCGCTTTGCGACCGGCGCGGCGGTGCTGACGATGGGGCGTCAGATCGGCGTCGCGCTGGGCATCGCGCTGCTCGTCGCCGTGCTCGGGTCCCACGCGGCGAGCGCCGCCAGCTTCCACACCTCGTGGCTGATCACCCTCGCCGGCGGTCTCGCGGCGGGGCTCGCGCTGCTCGCGCTGGGGCCGTCGCTCGAACACGCGGCTGGACAAAGCGAGCCAGCGATCGCCGAGCCGATCTCCGACCACCTGCTCGCCACATCCATCTGCGATGACGACGCGTCCCCGGAGGGGCAGCCGCTCACTGGTCATCCTTGTTGTTGCCGGCGGATGTCGGGAGAGCGCCAGCGGCGCTTGCCCGTGCAGAGGGCCACGATGAGACCAGCGCCTCCCGGCATTCCGTCGAGGTGCCCCGAGTGGCAACAGGGAGTTGCGCCTTCAGAGCGCCATCAGTGAGCAACCACCACGGTACCTCGCCGCCGGCGACAGTCAAGGGTGTCGATCGAAGGGAGTGACCGTGAGTTGTTTCGCTGGAGTGGATTGGGCGAGCGAGGAGCACGCCTGCTGCGTAGTCGACGCAGACGGCCGGATCGTTGAGGGTCGCCGCTACCGCCACGAGGAGCGCGGGATCAGGGCGCTGTGCGCGCGTCTGCTCGCGCTGGGGGTCGAGCTGGTCTCGATCGAGCGCCCGGACGGGTTGTTGGTAGAGCGGCTGCTCGACGCGGGGCTGCACGTGATAGCTGTTCATCCCAACCAGGTCGCGGCGATGCGCCCGCGGTTCACGGCGGCGGGCGGCAAGAGCGACAGCTTCGACGCGTTCGTGCTCGCCGAGCTCGCAAGGACCGACAGCCATCGCTACCGGGTGCTGGTGCCCGACAGCGACGCAACGAAAGCGCTGCGGGCGCTCTCGCGAGCGCGTGAGGACCTCGTCGCCCACAGGGTCGCGCTGGCGAACGAGCTGCGCGCGCAGCTGGAGTGCTTCTGGCCCGGCGCGGCCTATGTGTTCGCTGAGATCGATAGTCCGATCGCGCTCGCGTTCCTGAGACGCTACCCCTCCCCCGCGGACGCGCACGGGCTCGGCGAGCAGCGCCTCGGGCGGTTCCTCGCGCGCCACCACTACTGCGGGCGCCGCAGCCCAAGCGAGCTGCTCAACCGCCTGCGCGGCGCCGCTAACGGGCGCGCCGGCACGCTCGAGAGCGAGGCCCGCCGGCAGATCGTGCTCGCGCTCGTCGCGGCACTCGAGCCGATCGTGACACGCATCGCCGAGCTGACCAGCGAGATCCGTGGCGCGCTCGCCGAGCACCCCGACGGTGAGACCTTCCGCTCGCTGTTTCGTGACCCCAAGAGCGCGGTGTGCGCCGCGACCATGCTCGCCGAGATCGGTGACTGCCGCGAGCGCTACCCCACCAGAGCCACGCTCGCCGCTGACGCCGGCCAAGTACCCGTCGCTATCGAGTCCGGCAAGCTCAAGCGAGCCCGCTTCCGCTGGGCCTGCGACCACCGTCTCAGAGCCGCGATCGGCACGCTCGCAGACACCAGCCGCCACCACAACCCCTGGGCCGCGGACATCTACGCTCGCGCCCGAGCACGCGGCGCCAGCCACCAACACGCCACCCGCATCCTCGGCCGCGCCTGGAGCAACATCATCTGGCGCATCTGGCAAGACCAAACCACCTACGACCCAGCCCACCACACAGCCCTGCAACGCCTCACAGCGCAAACCACCAGCTGAACGCACCCGGGCAGCCCGCTGCCCGACACGACCGCAAAACAGCGGCGCGCTGGCGCAGCCGTCACCGAAGGCTGCCCGCAGGGCAGAGCGCGAAGCGCTTGACGGCAAACCAAGCGCCGCTACAGACCTTGACACAGGGAGTCTCATCGGCGCTGGGCGACGCTCGCCGCGTTGGGACGCTCGCGCACGCGGCACAGCTGGCGCCGCGTGCGCGAAGGCCTCGCTACTTGGCTGCGGTGGCCGCGAGCTGGTGGTTGGCTGAGTCCGCGAGCAGCTCGTCGAGGTAGCTCTCGGCCTCCTCCTCGTCCTTGTCGAGCGCGTACATCAGCTCGGAGGCGA
>JASHYF010000410.1 GCA_030043235.1 Solirubrobacteraceae bacterium
ACCGTAGCCGCTCGTCAGGCGCACGCCTCCCGTCGCCTTCCAGCTCACCGCGAGCGTCGCGCGCGGCGACGCGTTCGTGCCGTTCGGCCCGCCCGGCGGCGGCGCGTTCTCGATCGTCACGTTTCTGTCCAGCACCGTCGCCGCGTTGCCCGCCGCGTCGATCACGCTCACCACCAGGTGGTGCTCGCCGTTGGCCACCCGCGTCGTGTCAAAGCCAACGTCGGCGCTCACTGACGTGGGACACGGCTGCACGTACTCGAACGCCGCCAGGCCGTCCACCGCCCCCACGCTCGTGCACTTGCCGGCGTTTTCGTTCAGGACCGTGCTCTGCACCACCTGCCCGTCCACGCTGAACACAGCCTCGTACACGCCCGACCCTGGGTCGCTCGCGTCGAACGCCACATCGCTCGTGCCCGACAGCGTCGGCGCGCTCGTCAGTTCGCCGCTCACATTCGACGCCGTCGGCGGCGCAGCCTGTTCGAGTGTCAGGTCCGCCGCGTACAGGTAGACCACCGCCGCGTAGCCGTCGGGATCGCCGAAGTCGTCGTGACATTCGGCCTTCTGCAAACCCGACGCACAGGACACGTTGAGCGAGAGCTCGGATCCGAGGTTCGCCGTCGGCACCTCCACCCGGTTTGCGGCCGAAAGCGGCTGTCCGGCTTCACCGAGCGCGCTGCAATTCTTGGCGTAGAGGCATTCTTCGAATACGTCCGTCGGCACTGGTCCAGCGAGCCACAGTTGATACCACGCGTCTTCACCACTAGCGCCATGTAGGTAGCCCGCACGCCAGAGCGCTGCGCCTACAAGTTGGTCGAACGCCGGCGGTTCAAACGTCCAGCTCGCGCGATTCGCGTTGGCGACATGGGTCATGCTGTCTCCGAGCCCCGCCACGAGCGCCCCGCCGGGCTGCGCGCACGTGTCTTCGGCGACGGCTTCCGAGCCAATCTCCGAGCCGCTCCAATCGTCCGCGGGGGCGGCTTCGCCGGAGGTGGTCCTGCACGCCTCCACCACGTACTGCCCCGCCCTGGCCACCGCCGGCGCTGCGACCATCGGCGCGGCCGTGGCCAACGCGAGCGCGAGCGCGACGGGCGCGAGCACCGGCGCGACGCCCCGTCGCCATACCCACATCCTTTCAAGTCCTGCCATCGCAACCTCTGTCGCTCGGAAGCCCGCTGTAGCCCCCGCCCAAATTGTTCCACCACGCGAGCGGGCGAGCGCCGGGCAAACGTCGTCACGCGGGCGCGAGGCGCGAGGCGTCACGCGGGCGCGAGGCGCGAGGCGTCACACGGGCGCGAACGCGCGAGGCGTCACGCGGGGCGAGGGCGTCAGGCGAGCGTGAGGCGCAGCGGCAGCTCGGCAAGGCCGTAGATGCCGGTGATGCTCTCGAACGACGGCTCGCCGTCGAGCTCGACCGCGCGCACGCGCTCGGCGAGGAACGACAGCGCCTCGGTGAGCTCCAGGCGCGCGAGGTTGGCGCCGACGCAGTAGTGCACGCCCGCGCCGAACGTGAGCGCCCGCGCGCGCCCGCGCGGCGCGGTGATGTCGAAGCTGTCCGGCCCTCCCGGGCCGCGCTCGTCCTCCCCCTGCCCCCGGCGGGGAGGATCCGGGGACGGTGCGGCGAGGTCGCGGTTGCCGGTGAACGCGCACACCATCACGATCGTGCCCTCCGGGAAGCTCACGCCGCGGAACGTCACGTCCTCGCCGGTCATGCGCGCGGTGAACGGCGTGATCGGCTCGAAGCGCAGCGCCTCCTCCACGGCTGCCTGCGCGAGCGAGCGGTCGCGCACGAGCGCCTGCCACTGCTCGGGGTGTTCGGCGAGCAGCCGCATCGCGTGCGCGAGCTGGCTCTGCGTGGTGTCCACCCCGCCGGCGAGCACGTTGAACACGAGGTTGATGCACTCCACGTCGGACAGGCGCTCGCCGGCCTCTTCGGCCTCGAGCAGCCTCGAGACGAGGTCGTCGCCCGGCTCGCGCCTGCGCACGGCGAGCAGCGCTTCGGCGTACTCGTAGAACTCCTCCACCGCCCGCTCGATGAGATCGCGCTCGCTGGCCATGCTCGCGGCGTCGAACTGGCGCTGGATCCAGTTCGACCAGTGGTGCAGCCGCGGCGCGTCCTCGAGCGGCGCCCCCATCACGTTCGCGATCACCTGCGAGGGGAAGCGCCTGGCGAACGCCCGCACGAACTCGCAGCGCACGACCCCGTTCGCGGCCTCGCCCGCGCCGGCGTCCTCGAGCAGCCGCTCGAGCAGCTCGCGCATGACGGGGCGGTAGCGCCCGACCGCGCGCGGCGAGAGCGCGGGGTTGATGAGGCCGCGCAGGCGAGCGTGGTCGGGGCCGTTGACGTGCAGGATGTTGCGCTTCATCTGCTCGTACAGCGGCCCCTCGCTCACGCCGAAGATCTCGGCGATCTTCATCCCGGGGAACGTGGCGGCGCGCGTGCGCAGGAAGAACTCGCCCGCCTCGCGGTCGAGCACGATGTAGCCGTACGGCCCGCGCGCGAGCCAGCCGTGAGCGCGCAGCCGCGCCATCGCCGCGTGGAAGCGCTCTCCGCGCAGCGACGGGTCGGTGTAGTCGAACGTTGGGAGCTCGAGCTCGCTGACCAGCACTATCCGGCCGACACTATCTGCCCGGCGCTCTCGAGCGTGACTACGGCACTCTCCGGCGTGACTATTTTCTGGGGCTCACCGCCTGCTTGAGCGAGGCCCCGGCGGAGAACTTGGGCGCCTTGGACGCTTTGATTTTGACGCGCTCGCCGGTGCGCGGGTTGACGCCCTGCCGGGCGGCGCGTTTGACGACGGAGAACTTGCCGAAGCCGGTGATGCTGACCTCGTCGCCTTTCTTCAGCGCCTTGGAGACCGTGTCCACGAGCGACTCGACGGCGCGCGCGGAGTCGGCCTTCGTGAGACCGCTGTCGGCGGCGATCGCGTCGATCAGTTGCGACTTGTTCATATGGGATTCCTTTCGGTTGATCTGCCGGATGTGCGTTCGCCAGATGTGCCCAGCGAGCGCGGAGGGTACCGCGCCAGCTTGGTTTCCGGGTTGAGCAGGCCCTTGGGGTCGAACGCGCGCTTGATCTGCTCGTGCAGCTCGAGCGCCCGCGAGCCCCACTGCGCGGCCAGCCGCCCGCGCTTGTGCCAGCCCACGCCGTGCTCGCCGGCGATCGAGCCGCCGAGCTCGACGACGAGCGCGAACAGCTGCTCGCCGACCGCCTGCGCGGCGTCGAGGTCCGCCTCGCTGTGCGGATCGACGAGCACGGTCGCGTGCACGTTTCCCTCACCGCCGTGTCCCCAAGCGCACGAGCGCATGCGCCGTGCGGAGGCGATCTGCTCGAAGCGCTCGAGGCCCTCGGCCAGGCGCTCGAGCGGGAAGACCACGTCCTCGCTGACCTTGCCCCCGCGAACGGCGGTCACCGCGGGGTTGGCGCCGTCGCGCCAGCGCCACAGCGCGCGCGCGTCCGCCGGCTCGTGCACGGCGAGCGCGTGCGCGGTC
>JASHYF010000411.1 GCA_030043235.1 Solirubrobacteraceae bacterium
CGCGCACGTACACCTCGACTTCCAGCGCGCCGCCGTCTTCGCCGTAGGCATGCATGACCACGTTGTTGCACGCCTCCGTCACGGCGGTGTTCACGTCGTTCGTCTCGATCGCGTCCAGGCCCACGCTGGCGCCAAGCCCGGTCAGCGCCTGGCGCACCACGAGGACGTTCTCGGGCCTGCCCGGGAGGCTCAGGCGGACGTTCGGCGGCGTCTCGGCCATCGGACGACGATCGACCGATCCCCCTCAGGAGCTGCGCGTCGTCCCCGCGGCGCTCTCAGTGCGCATGCGCCAGCGTCCGCAGCTGCTCGAGCGAACGGCGCAGGAGGCGCGAGACCTGCATTTGCGATATGCCGACCCGCTCCGCGATCTCCGTCTGCGTGAGGTCATCCACGAAGCGCATGCGCAGGATCGTGCGCTCGCGGGGCGGGATGTGCCCGAGCGCCGCCGCGACCGTCGCGTCCAGCTCCACGAGCTCGTAGCGCTCGTCGTCCTGGCCGACCGTGTCACCGTAAGCGACCACCTCGCCGTCGGCCCGGGGCCGCGGCGCGTCCAGGGACAGCGTTTCGTAGGCCTGGATCGCCTGCAGCGCGTCGATCACGTCCTCCATGTCGTACTCGAGGTACTCGGCGAGCTGGTTCACCGTCGGCGCGCGGCCGCGCTCGTTGGCGAGGCGCTCCTGCGCGTCGCGCACCTTCAGGGCGCGCTCCTGCGCGCCGCGTGGCACGTGCACGGCCCAGCCGGCGTCGCGGAAGTAGCGCCGCATCTCGCCGAGAATCGTCGGCACCGCAAACGACGCAAACGGGTGCCCGAGCTGCGCGTCGTAGCGGTCGAGCGCCTTCAGCAGCCCGAGCGACGCCACCTGCAACAGGTCCTCGAACGGCTCCGAGGAGCGGCCGTAGCGCCGCGCCAGCCCGCGCGCGAGCGGCATGTACCGGCGAACCAGCACGTCGCGCGCGGCCCCGTCGCGATCACGCTGCCAACGCAGGAACAGCTCGCGCGAGCCATCGCTTCTGCGAGGCACGGTCGTACGCGAGGTCGTCTGTGGTTCAGCGGCCACTGAAGAGATTCGCAGCTCCTTCCCGGTCGTGGGCGGCGCGGCCCGGCCAGCGAACCGCCGCTTCGAGCGATCATACCCAATTTCCCGCAGCCCGAAACCGGCCGTGGACGCAATGGTGACCGGTAACCGCCGCGGGCGCGCGCGTCCGTAGAGCAATGGATATACGGGAGTTTCATCGACAGGACAGATTCGCGGCACGCTGGCGCCCGCAGTAGGCTCAAATCGTCGTGCCCGGCGAGCCGCCCCCCAGCGTGCAGCAGATCCTCGAGACCCGCGTCGGCGAGGAGATGGCGCTGAGCGAGCGCTATCTGAACCCGCAGATGGGGCGCATCCTGCGCACGCTCGGGTTCGACAAGGTGTGGAGCGGCGGCGAGGGGGCGCACCTGATCGACGCCGGCGGCGAGCGCTACCTCGACCTGTTCGGCGGCTACGGCGTGTTCGCCATCGGGCGCAACCACCCGGAGGCGATCGCCGCGATCGAGCAGGTGCTGGCGGCGCGCACGGGCAACCTGCCGCAGCTCGGGGTGACGCTCCTCAGCGGCGTGCTCGCCGAGCAGCTGCTCGCCCGCGCCCCCGCGAGCGTCGCGGCGATGGTGCCGGCGAACACCGGCACCGAGGCGGTGGAGGCCGCGATCAAGATCGCGCGCGCCGCCACCGGCCGCCCGCGCGTGCTGTACGCCGAGCACGCCTTCCACGGGCTCACGCTCGGCTCGCTCTCGCTCAACGGCGGGCCGGAGTTCCGCGAGGGCTTCGGGCCGCTGCTTCCGGGCTGCGATCCCGTGGGCTTCGGCGATCTCGACGCGCTCCAGCGGGAGCTCGCACGCGAAGACGTGGCCGCGTTCGTCGTCGAGCCGATCCAGGGCAAGGGCGTGAACGTCCCGGCCGCCGGCTACCTGCCCGGCGCCCAGCGCCTGTGCCGCGAGGCGGGCGCGCTGTTCGTCTGCGACGAGGTGCAGACCGGCATCGCGCGCACCGGGCGCTTCCTCGCGCTCGAGCACTGGGGGCTCGAGCCGGACATGGTGTGCCTCGCCAAGGCGCTGTCCGGGGGGTTCGTGCCGATCGGGGCGCTGCTCGTCTCGCGCGCGGCCTTCGACCGCGTGTTCGACGGCATGGAGCGCGCCGTGCGCCACGGCTCCACGTTCGGCGGCAACGACCTCGCCGCGGCCGCCGCGCTGGCGACGCTGCGCGTGATCGAGCGCGAGGGGCTGGTGGCTCGCGCCGAGCGCCTGGGGGCGCTGCTGATGGAGCTGACCGAGCCGCTGGTGGAGCGCTTCGAGGTCGTCCGCGACGTGCGCGGGCGGGGCCTCATGTGGGCGATCGAATTCGGCCCTCCCGCCGGAGCCACCGCCCGCAGGCTGTGGGAGACGGTCGAGCGCCGCCAGCCCGGTCTCTTCTCCCAGCTCGTCACCGTGCCGCTCTTTCACGAGCACCGCGTCTTCTGTCAGGTCGCCGGACACCACATGAACGTCATCAAGGCGCTGCCCGCTCTGGTGATCGAGGAGGAGGAGATCAGGCGCTTCGCCGCCGCGCTCGAAGAGGTCGTCGCCGCGGCCGAGCGCTACCCCGCCGCACTCGCCCGCTTCGGCGTGCGCACAGGGCTGCGGGCGGCGGGAGTCGGACGGTAGGGCCCAGGCCGAGCCCGCCGCGCACATCGCCGATCGCACGGGTCGGCAGGCTCCGGCAAGCACGAGGTTCTCGGGCGATCGCGCGGGGTGTGACACTGCGGCGAGGTGCTACACTTCGACCGTGCCGACCACCCGCCCACGCCACACGCTCACGGAGACAGAGGAGTTGAGCGCCGCGCTCAAGCTGGCGGCGCAGCGCTGGCCAGACGACGCCGGGAGGCCGAGCCGGCTGCTGCTGCGGCTGGTGAGGGCCGGCGAGCGCGCAATCGCACCCGACGGGCGACGAGCCCGTGAGCGCCGGCAGCGCGCGATCGAGCGTCATCACGGCCAGTTCACGGGCATATATCCGTCTGACTACCTCGAGAAGCTGCGCAGCGAGTGGCCGGACTGACCGTCTTGGATGCGAGCGTCATGCTCGCCTACTTCGACAAGATGGACGCTCACACGGAGGCTGCCAGGGCGATCCTCGAAGACGCGGACGGCCTGGTCGCGTCGGTCCTCACGGTCGCGGAGTCGCTCGTCGGCGCGACCGCCGCAGGCCGGCTGGACGAGCAACTGGAAGCGCTCGCCGATCTCGAGATTCGCCGGGTGCCGATCGACGGCGAGGCTGCGCCGGCGCTTGCACGCCTGCGATCGGACACAGGGTTGAAGATGCCCGACTGCTGCGTGCTGCACGCTGCGGCCACGATCAACGCCGACGCGATCGGGACGCGCGACGCGTCATTGGCGAAAGCGGCGCAAGAGCGAGGATACGCAACGCCGTGACTCGGTGCGCAACGCCGTGACTCGGTGCGCAACGCTCGCACGGGTGGGGGTTACGACCTACTCGACGGCGGTGAACACGTCCGCCCCGAACCTCGCCGGCACGGTCGCCGCGTAGGCGAGGCGCGGCAGCGCGCGTCGCGTGAGCGCATGGTCGTGCAGCCTGCGCAACGGGCCGGTCATGCACGCCGGTGTTTCCCGCGCGCGAACCCTCCTCTCGTAAAGATCTCGTTACCGAAACGCGAGCGGTGCGTCGCTAGCCTGTGCGGCCGTGCCCGCAACCAGGGATGACATCCGCAACGTGGCGATCGTCGCCCACGTCGACCACGGCAAGACCACGCTCGTCGACGCCATGCTGTGGCAGTCCGGGGCCTTCCGCGCCGGGCAGGAGGTGGCCACGCGCGTGCTCGACTCGATGGACCTCGAGCGCGAGAAGGGCATCACGATCCTCGCCAAGAACACCTCGCTGCACTACAGCGGCGTCAAGCTCAACATCATCGACACGCCCGGGCACGCCGACTTCGGGGGAGAGGTGGAGCGCGGGCTCACGATGGTCGACGGCGTGCTGCTGCTCGTCGACGCCTCCGAGGGGCCGCTGCCGCAGACGCGCTTCGTGCTGCGCAAGGCGTTGGAAGCCAAGCTCCCGGTCATCCTCGTCGTCAACAAGGTCGATCGCTCCGACGCCCGCGTCGCCGAGGTCATCGACGAGGTGTACGAGCTGTTCCTCGACCTCGACGCCGACGAGCAGCAGATCGAGTTCCCGATCGTCTACTGCAACGCCAAGGCCGGCGTCGCCTCGCTTCACTACGAGGCCGGCGAGAAGCTCGACAGCGGCAACCTCGCGCCGCTGCTCGACCTGCTGCTGCAGCGCATACCCGCGCCCACCTACGAGCCCGGGCACCCGCTGCAGGCGCTCGTCACCAACCTCGACGCCTCCCCCTACGTCGGGCGGCTCGCCATCTGCCGCGTGCGCAACGGCTCCATCCGCAAGGGCCAGCAGATCGCCTGGTGCCGCGCCGACGGCTCCATCCAGCGTGCGCAGGTGGCCGAGCTGTACGTCACCGAGGCGCTCCAGCGCGTCGACGCCGCCGAGGCCGGGCCCGGGGAAATCATCGCCGTCGCCGGCATCGCCGAGGTCACCATCGGCGAGACGCTCGCCGACCCCGCCGACCCGCGGGCGCTGCCCGTCATCACCGTCGACGAGCCCGCCATGTCCATCACCATCGGCATCAACACCTCGCCGCTCGCCGGCAAAGACGGCGACAAGGTCACCGCCCGCCAGATCAAGAACCGCCTCGACCAGGAGCTCGTCGGAAACGTCTCGCTGCGCGTCGTCGACAGTGACCGATCCCCACCCGCCCGGGGCGGGGGCCGGGCGGGCGGGGACCGGGCGGGCGGGGATCCCAATCAATGGGAGGTCCAGGGGCGCGGCGAGCTGCAGCTCGCGGTGCTCGTCGAGATGATGCGCCGCGAGGGCTTCGAGCTGACCGTCGGCCAGCCCCACGTGCTCGAGCGCCAGATCGACGGCAAGCGCTGCGAGCCCGTCGAGCGCCTGTCCGTGGACGTGCCCGAGGAGCACGTCGGCACCGTCACGCAGCTGCTCGCCGCGCGCAAGGGGCGCATGGAGCACATGACCAACCACGGCATACCCCGTTCGGGGCACGGGCCGGCTTGGGTGCGCATGGACTACCTCGTGCCCGCGCGCGGGCTCATCGGCTTTCGCACCGAGTTCCTCACCGAGACGCGCGGCACCGGCATCATGCACCACGTGTTCGACCGCTGGGAGCCGTGGGCGGGCGAGCTCCTCACGCGCACCACCGGCGCGCTCGTCGCCGACCGCCGCGGCGAGACCGCCACCTACTCGCTCATGACCCTGCAGGAGCGCGGCTCGCTGTTCGTCGGCCCCGGCGAGGAGGTCTACGAAGGCATGATCATCGGCGAGAACGCCCGCGCGGAGGACATCGACGTCAACCCCACCAAGGAAAAGCATCTGACCAACATGCGCTCCTCCACCGCCGACGTGCTCGTGCGCCTCGACACCCACCACAAGCCCACGCTCGACGAGGCGCTCGAGTTCGTGCGCAGCGACGAGGCCGTCGAGGTCACGCCCGTGGCGGTGCGACCGCGCAAGCTCGTGCTCTCCAAGATCGAACGCCAGAAGGCCGTCAAACTCGCGCGCAAATGAGCGGCGGGCCCGCGCAGCACGGCCCACGCCTCGCCCGGCGATGCGAGTAGGGTACGGCGATGCCCGTCGCCTACCAGAACGAGAGCTACGCCGAATACGAGCATCAGCTCGCCGGCGGCCAGATCCACGCGGTCACGATCAACGAGAGCGTGCGCTCGTTGCGCGTCACGCTCGAGGACGGGCGGCACGTGCTCGCCCACTACCAACCCAAAGGAGAGCCCGCCGCCGCGGCCGCGCTGAGCGCGAGGCACGTGCCCGTGACGGTGCTCAAGCCGACCGTAGCCGTCACGCCGGCGAAGGCCAAACCGGTTCACCACAAACTGCGCTACATCGCCGGCGGCATTCTGATCGTGGTGATCCTGATCGTGATCGCCGTGCTGTTCGTGCGCCGCAGGCAGGAGCCGGCGGCCGAACGCTGACCCCGCAAGCGCCGCCAGGGCGCGTGGCGCGCCAAGCCGTCAGCCCGCCTGGGAGGCGCGCGCAAAGCGGAGCATCATCTGGTTGTCCTGCTCCGGGGACCCGGTACGGTGCCCGAGCGACTCCAGCGTGCCCACGTCGTCGACGCGGAGGCCGTGAGCGGCTGCCAGGCGCTCATAGAACTCATGCGGGCGCCTGACGAGCGGAAACTGCTGCTTCCACCTGGCGTCCTCGCGCTCACCCAGCCGGACGTTCGCAAAGAACTCGCCCTTCTCGGTCAGGCCACGAGCGACCAGGCCCAGGTACGCGTCGACGACCTCGTCGGACATGTGGAACAGCACGGAGAACGCCCATGCGAAGTCGACGGGGGCCTCGAGCGCCACCTGCGCCGGGTCCGACGCGTGGATGAGCACGGGATGCTTGTGCTCCAGCCCCGCCTCGCTCAGCTCCTTGCGACCCTCCTCGAGCACCTCCGCTCGCGCCTCGACGCCGACGTAGTTGCCGGCATCGAGGTAGGCGATGAGCGGAACGCCTCCGCGCAGAGTGCCGCAGCCGATGTCGAGCAGACGATGCTCCGGTCGCAGTCCGCGCGAGCTGAGAAACGCAAACTGGAAGCGGCGCTTCATCTTCCACAGGTCGGCGGGGCCAACGAGCGCGTGCCGCCTCGACGGCAGCGTGGTGACCTTGAAGGCCATGCGGCGCAAAGCCCCCCGTTTCAAAATCCTCTTGGCCGTCCTGCTGCCCGTCCTGGACAGCTGAGCCGCTCGGGAGGGCTCAGCCATCTGCACGCTCCATGCCTCCTCCTCCAACGCCGTCGCTACGCCGACTGTAGAGGATCTCGCCTATCAGCGCAATTTCCCGCCCACCCGCGCCTTGGCCCGCATTCTCGCCGAGGCTCGGCGGCGTTTGCGTGAGCCGGGTTGCCTGACGGTGATGGCGGTGCCCGTCGGGTGGATCTCGGCGCGCAGGAGGGCGCTGGCGCGTGTGCCCGTTGTGCGGCGGGCGTGCTCGAGTGCGCGGGTGATCTCGCGGGGCGAGGCGTGGCAGGCTTCGAGGAAGTGTCGTGTGGAGGGCGCATCCAGCCGGTTGGTGTCGACCTCGAGCTCCTCGATGCGCGTGTAGGTGGCAGGGGTGTTTGCGAGGAGGATGCACGCGGCCATGTCGTCGGGTGTGGCGAGGGCCGCTCGTTGTACTTCGTGCAGCAGGTCTGTCGCCGTCGGGTGGGGGCCGAGCGCGGCGAGTATGTCGCTGACGCGCTCGCGTCCGAGCAGCTCCTTCCCGCGGCGCGCCTCGATCAGGCCGTCGCTGAAGAAGCACGCGAGGGCTCCCGTGGGCAGCGACACGGTTGTCTGGCGCCGTCCGGTGGGTATTCTCCAGCCGATTGGCGTCGAGGCGCAGAGCGTGAGGGGCTCGTGTGCGTGCGGGCCGTGCAGGATGGGTGGGTGATGGCCGGCGCAGGCGTAGGTGAGACGGCCTGCGCGGGTGTCGTAGACAGCGGCTGCGACGGTGGCGAAGTATTGGCATGTGGGGTCCGCGAGGACGCGTCCGGCGAGAGCGAGCGCCGCGCGGGGCTCCAGCCCGGCTTGCACGTATGCGCGCAGTGTGTAGCGGGTGAGCGCGGCGTGTGTCAGCGCCTCGCGTCCGTGCCCGGCGACGTCGCCGAGGATGATCGCGACCTTGCCCGGCTCGAGCACGAACAGGTCATAGAAGTCACCGCCGGCCGCCGGGCCTTCGGCTGGGCGGTAGGCCGCCGACACCGCCAGCCCGTCGAGCTGGGCGGGGATCTGGGGGACCAGCGCAGCTTGCATGACGTCGAGGTCTCTTTGCATCGTCGTGCGCTGTCTCTCCAGGCGCCGCACGCGCAGCCCCGATAGCAGCGAACGCGCACCAAGCCCGATGGCCAGTGCCAGCAGCGCGATGATGATCGGCTTGCTCCAGTCCGGGACCGGCAGCGGCAGCGGGATGTGCCTGCCGATTTTCTCGAGGAGATTGCCGGATGAGCGTACGGGCGCTCGGGACGGCTTCGACATGCGGCTTCCCAGCCGCGGCGCCGGCGTTGGAGTGGTGAGGGTGGCTCGCGTGTTCGAGTCGGCCTCTGCGGCCGCGGGGCGGCCGCGGCCGCGGTGTCCAGGTATCCGCGAAGCCGCCCGAGTGCGCGAGAGTCGCTGTGGACGTGCGGGCGTTTGCGAGCGGATCGGTGTGGCGCTCCGTGAGCCGGAGTCTGTGAGGGCGCCCGGATCCGATGCGTCCGCGGCCTTGGCCGTGGGACCGGAGGAGTTGCCGCCGGTGTTGGACGGCGGGCCGCTCGGAGTGGGAGGATCACCCTGGCCGCCCTGGCCTGGAGGGCTGGGGGCGACTGGAGCTGGCGGGGAGCTCGTGACGGGTGTGCCCGGCGACGACACGCTCACGCCCGGCCCGGATACGCCGACGTTCGTGCCGGATACGCCGACGCCCGGTGTGGAGACTTCCACACCGGGCACAGACACGCTGACGCTGGGTACCGACGCTTCGATCGACGGCGCACTCGGCGTGGAGACGATCGGCGTGGATACCGTGACCAGCGGCGCGCCCGGCAGCGAGACGCCGAGCGGCTGCGCGCCGGCGCCTCCCGCGGCTGCCAGCGCCACGACGCCGGCAAGCAGCGCCCCACCAGTCCGCGCCGCGCGTGTGGAGCATGGTGCGGCCATCGTCAGTCACCGCGTCTCGCCGGCGGCGGCGCGGTCATGCGCGAGTCTCGAAAGGCGGACGGTCGTGGCTCCCTTGCCGACGCATACCTGGACCGCGTCGGTCAAGCGAGTCATCAGCGCGAAACCTCTCCCGCTCTCCGCGAGAGCGGTCGTGTTCGGCGCGGATCCAGCAAATGTGCCGTAGTCACGGACGCTGAGGGTCAGGCGGTCGCCGCCCACCACTGCGCTGATCGTGATCTGCCCGTCCTCGTCCGGCGCACCGTGCTCGATCGCATTCGTCACCGCCTCGTTGACCGCGAACACGAACTCGTCACAGCTCTCTGCGTCGAGACCGAACTCAGCGGCGGCCTGCCTTGCATACTCGCGCGCCATCCCCAGCCTCGACGCGTGGGCGGCCAAGCGCAGCTCACCTGACTCGGCGCATGGGGAGTCGTGCGCGGTCACGGCCTGCATCTCAACCAGACAGGGCCAGTGCCGTGAGGGCCTCCTCGCGCGTGCCGTGCACCTCGATCAGGTTGTCGACCCCGGCGATCTCGAAGATTCGCAGCACCTTTTTGTTGTACTCGTCGCAGACGACCGTCACCGATCCGCCGCCAGCGTCTTGCAGCCTCACGAGCGCGCCTATCAGCACGCCGATGGCCGTCGAGTCGATGAAGGTCACCTGCGTGAGATCGAGCACGAGTCGTCGCTTGCCGGCCTCGATGTGAGCGACGATGCGCTGCCTCAGCTGCGGCGTCGCGCTGAAGTCGATTTCGCCCCCGGCCGCCAGCACGACAACGTCCTCCCCACGGTCTGGGTCTTCGATTGTCACGTCGTCCATGATGTAGAAAAAGCTCATCTGCTCCTCCGAACATGTAGCGCCGTGGAGATTCATACTCCACGACAACACGGATCATTGGAATGATCCTTGGCGTGACAGCATAGGTACGCGCTCGGCACAGGCAAAGCTCTACGGGCCACAGTGGACGTTCGTCCTACTTCCGGCGCTTCTTTCGAACGCTGGTGCAAGCGGTATTGCAGACCGGCACGTTCTGGCCAAATGATCGATTTTATTCTGATTTTTTGATTTACGGGTAGAGAGACAGGCGATTGTTGCGCGAGTCAAAACCATCCCAAGGAGCGATCCGCAATGTCTGCATCATCCGTTTGGTCCTGGGCAGCGACGCCGGTCCGCGCGCACCGAACAGCGCCGATCCTGGCCGTCGCGGTGTTCGGCCTGCTTGCGATTCTCAGACCCCCACCCGTGGCAGATGCGGCCCCGCTTTCGGTGTCGGCCCTGCCGCACGCCGAAGTCGAAAAGCTGCTCTCGGGCATCCCGCTCGAAGACATCTCGGCGACGCAGTTGAGCGAAGTGCTCGCGAAGCGTCTCAGCGTCTCCGCCTCACCCCGATTGAACGAAGCGCTCGAGAAAGCGATCGACGGCCTTGCCGCGAAGGGAGGCACCCTTGAACAATTGACGGGCTCCCCTGAGCTGACCTCAGAACTGGAAAAGCAGCTGCAGAAACTGCCGCTGCTCGAACGACTGAGCCTCGAAGGACTGCTCGGTGTGCTGGGCGGTCACACGCTTTCGAGCGTGCTGAGCGAAGAGCTCGGCTCTCTCGACGCGCGCCAGCTGGCAGGCGCGTTGTTGACGTCGGCGAGCGAACCCGGACAGCCCGTCGGAGCCGAACAGCTGATCGAACACATGCTCACCGCGCCGAGCCCGGAAAAGCTCGAAAACCTGCTGGGCACGACCCTGACCGGCGAACCGTTCAGCAAAGGCACCGTCGAAGAACTCGCCAGCCAGGAGGGCACGACCTCCACGGGTCTCGCGGAAGACTTCGACGCCACCAGCTCGCAGCTGCCTGCGGACGCGATGG
>JASHYF010000043.1 GCA_030043235.1 Solirubrobacteraceae bacterium
CGTCTGCTGGGGGGCGGCCTCGCGGCCGAGCGACGCGCCCAGCGCAACGATCACGATCGACTCCGCAGCCCGCGCCAGGCTCGGCAGCAGCGGCAGTCGCGCGCCGCGCAGCCAGATCGCCTCCGACACCTCGCCCGCGCGTTGGCGCGCGAACAGCAGCGCTCCGCCGCCCGCCACCACGCCGCCCACCAGCAGCACGAGCACGCGCCGCGTCGAGGACGTGCGCTCGGCGGCGGCCAGGAAGTCGCCCGAGTGATACGACCACGCCAGGTGCTGCACCGCGCGCAGCAGCTCGATCAGCGCCGCCCCGCCCAGGCCCGCGCCGACGCCGATCAGCACCACCAGCATCCAGAAGCGCATCCCGTAGGAGGCCACGATGCCTCTCCCGGGAACGTTCGGCTGCGGAGTCGGGCGGATCACTCGGGCGAACAGTCTGACGGCGAGCGCTGCTGCGGTCTAACCCGCGGTCTAACCCGTGAGCGCCACCGCTGGGTCCGCGCAGTGCCTGCGCGCGATCCTCGGTCCAGCCGGCGCGCGATCCTCAGCCCAGCGTCGAGAAGCCGCTTGCGCACTTGGTCAGACCGTACGCCTGTGCTGCGCTCGCGGCCTGTTCGGATGCCGGGCGCAGGCCCTCGAGCTCCGTCAGGGCCTGCTGCACCTGGCCTTTGCCGAGCGACGTTATCGCCTGCGCCATCCCGCCGGCGATCGTCGAGTAGGGCGCGAGGAAGCGCTCGATCGCGGCGTGCGCGCCGCTTGGCTGTTGCAGCTGCTCGAGCTTGGAGTATCCGGCCGCGACCGCGTCGTGCAGCTGGTCAACCGTCGCGGCCAGCTGCGCGACGCCGCTCGCTCCGGTTTTCGGCAGTGCCGTCGCCTCGGCCGTGACCTGCCGGATCAGTGGACCGGTGCTGGCGCTCGTAGCCGCGCAGCTCGCGTTCGCTTTTGCGACGTACTGCGACTTGCTCACGCCGCTGCTGCCGCACCCCGCAAGCAGCAGGGCGCCGAGCGCCGCCAACAAAGCAAACGGCGCGCGTACATGTGCCGGCCGGGCCCGCATCGTGCTCATTGTTTCGCCGCGCACACGAATAGTCCTGCATGCGCTGCACGAACCAACTGGCCAGCCAGCCAGTATCATTGGCGCACCATCCTGGCAGCGAACAGTGGAGGTTTCAAATTGGCGACCGTCGGGCGCGACATCCAGTCGGTGGAACTCACGGAGGAAGCACTGTGGACGGACGGGCCGCCGCTCGAGGTGTTCAAGGAGATGCGCCGCAGCTGCCCCGTCCACTGGACGGAGAAATTCGAGCTCTTCCCCGAGGAGGAGGGCTTCTGGTCTGTCACCACCGCCGATGACGTCCACACGGTCAGCCGCGACTGGAAGACCTACTCCTCCGAACTCGGCGGCGTGCTCGCCGCCGCCGCCGGCTTTCCCATCGAGCTGGCGCGCGCGATGTTCATCGGCATGGACCCGCCCAAGCACGATCGCCTGAAGGCGCTCTTCCAGGCGGGCTTCACGCCCAAGCGGATCGCCGCGCACGAGGACGCCATCCGCGCGATCGTCACCCGCGTGCTCGACCGGTTGGAGGGCTCGCCCGCCCGCGACGAATGCGATCTCGTCAGCGACGTCGCCCAGCCGGTCGTCTCCCGGGTGATCGGCAGCTTCATGGGCATTCCCGAGGAGGACGACGCGATCTGGGCGCGGCTGATGAACTCCACCCTCGGCGCCGCCGACCCCGACCTCAATCCCGACGGCTTCGAGGGGGCGATCGAGAAAGACCTCCCCGAGATCTTCGAGCGCTGCCGCAAGCTCATCGCCGCCCGCCAGGAGAACCCAACCGACGATCTCACCAGCGTGCTCGTGCACGCCGAAGTGGACGGGCAGAAGCTCGAGGAACACGAGATCGTGATGGGCTTCTTCCTGCTCGTCGCCGCCGGCAACGACTCCACCAAGGCCACCTACTGCAGCGGCATGCGCGCGCTCATGGAAGACCGCGAGCAGATGCGGATGCTGCTCGAGGACCCGTCGCTGATTCCCGACGCAGTGGAGGAGTCGCTGCGCATGTTCCCCGCCTTTGCGCACTTCCGGCGCACGGCCACCTGCGACACGGAGCTGCACGGGCAGCAGATCCACGCGGGCGAGAAGGTCGTGATGTGGTACGTGTCCTCCAACCGCGACGAGACCCGCTACGAGGATCCGGACTGCTTCGATTTGCGCCGCAAAGCCGAGCATCAGGCGTTCGGGGCGGGGGGGCGGCACTTCTGCCTGGGCACCGCCCTCGCGCGGCTGGAGCTGCGCGTGATGATCGAGGAGACGCTCGCCCGCTACCCCGAAATCGAGCTCGCCGGCGGGGCGGGTGGGCCTCAATATGTCGAATCGCTGTTCATCAACCAGCTCAAGACGCTGCCCGTGCGGCTGCATCCGCCCACCTGCGAGGGTACGGGCGCCAGGACGATCACTCGCCGTTCGCGCGCCGTATAGCGATCGCCATACGGCGGTCGTCGCGATCGCAGATCGCCTACCCGTGTCCGAGCACCAGGTGCGGCGCGTACGGCTCCTCCAGGCGCGCGATCTCCTGCTCGCCGAGCGTCAGCTGCTCCGCGGCGAGCGCGTCCCGCAGGTGCTCGGGCTTCGTGGCGCCCACGATCGGCGCCGTCACCCCCGGCTTGTGCATCAGCCACGAGAGCGCCAGCTGCGCCGGCGGCACGCCACGCTCGCCCGCCACCTCCGTCACGCGCTCCACCACGTCGAAGTCCGATGGCTGGTTGTACAGGTAGTCGGTGAACTGGTCCGTCTGCGCGCGGGTGGTGCGACGCTCGCCCTCGCGCGTGCGGTTGCCCGCCAGCACGCCGCGCGCGAGCGGGCTCCACGGGATCACGCCCACGCCCTGGTCGATGCACTGCGGGATCATCTCCCGCTCCTCCTCGCGGTAGACGAGGTTGTAGTGGTTCTGCATCGACACGAAGCGCGTCCAGCCGTGGCGCTCGGCCAGGTGCTGGGCCTTCGCGAACTGCCACGCGAACATGCTGCTCGCGCCGACGTAGCGGGCCTTGCCCGCGCGCACCACGTCGTGCAGCGCCTGCATCGTCTCCGCGATCGGCGTGCGGTTGTCCCAGCGGTGGATCTGGTAGAGGTCGACGTAGTCCATGCCCAGGCGCTGCAGCGAGGCGTCGATCGCGGCGAGAACGTGCTTGCGCGAGAGCCCGCCGCCGTTCTCACCGGGCGTCATCGGCATGAACACCTTCGTCGCCACCACCGCCTCCTCGCGCGTCAGCAGCTTCCCGAGCAGTCGGCCGGTCGCCACCTCGCTGGCGCCCTGCGAATAGGTGTCGGCGGTGTCGAAGAAGGTGATGCCGCCCTCTACGGCCGCGCGCACGATCGGCTCGGCCGCGTCCTCGCCGAGGACCCACGGTTTGTCGCTGTCGTTGCCGAAGCTCATCATGCCGAGGCACACGCGGGAGACGCGCAGGCCGGTCGCGCCGAGGTTCACGTACTGCATGCGGGCCACGATAATCGACGCGCGCGCGTAGAACGAATGCCGAGCGTGTCTCAACCGCCGGGCGCGACGGCGCGTACGATTGGCGAGCGAGCTCTTTCTACGTCAGCGACGAGCAGAAAGTCGACGGTGTGGAATGCGGCGACGGCGTGGTCTTGCTCGCGTGCGGCGGCGAGCTCGACTATGCCGCGAGTCCGCTGCTCCAGCAGCGCATCGGCGAGCACATCGGTCTAGATGCGCGGCTTCGCCTCCGGGAAGCGCTCGAGCCCGTCATCCGGGATTGGCTCCCAGGGCGCCGCATACGCGACGTACGTGCGCCAGCTCGGTCGTACGCCTGGGTCGCCGTCGAAAGCGCTCATCCGCACGCTCATCTGCGCGGGGTTCTCGGGGTTGCGGCTGAAGAGGTGCGCGCCGCATTCGCGGCAGAAGCACTTCTCAAAGCCGCCGTCCGGATGGCGCCAGGCCTTCACCAGCTGTTCGCCTTGAAGCAGCCGCAGGGTGCGACCGTCGATTCTCGCCTGCGCCGACGCCGCCGTGCCCGTGCGGCGCTGGCAGCGCGTGCAGTGGCAGTAGCCAGCCGCCGTCGCCGGCTCGGTGAGCTCGAAACGGACGCCGCCGCACAGGCACCCTCCCGTCATCGAAGGATCGGGCACGACCCGCAAGTCTGACAGGGGCGCATCCACGACGGTCGCTCGTATCGCGCCGGTGGGCCGCGGCGCTCACGGCGCCCGATGCTTGCCACGGCCGTCTCGCTGGCCGAGCGCAAGCGCGCGCCTGAACTCGCCTGCGCCGATGCCCTCCACGCGCACGACCTTGTCTCGGGAGTTCGCGCCCTGCACAACCGTGACGCTGCGCATGCCCACACCCACGCGCTTGGCGATCACACGGCACACCGCAGCGTTCGCGCGGCCGTCCACGGGCGGGGCGCTCACGCGCACGAGCAAGACGCCGTCACGCTCGCCGGCGATCTCGTTGGCCCGTGCCCGCGGCGTTACGCGCAGCGCTATTTCACAGCTCTCCATGCCCTGCATGCTGCACGATCACGAAGATCCAGGGGTGCGCCGCGCCGCGCCGGCCGAGCTCGCTTATGTACTGGCGAACCGCCGAGTAGCGGGGTTCGAGAGCGCCGCCGAGTACCCACCCGGCGAGAAACACGATCTGGGCGAGGATCGCAGCCCACGCCAGCAGCCACGTGCGGCGGGTTACTTCTTGGGCTTCTTGTACTTGAACTTCGCGTCCTTGGCGGCCTTGCCGCGTGCGGCGCTCGTGCCGTTGGGGGTCGTGACGGTCACATACACGGTCCCCGACCCAGCCGGGGATTCGACCGTGATGGAGGTTTCGCTGCTGGAGTTGATGATCGCTTCGTTCGGCCCGAACTTCACGGCCGTCACGCCGGTGAAGCCGGTGCCGGTGATCGTGACCAACGTGCCTCCAGTCGCCGGGCCGCTTGTCACCGAGAGGGCTGTGACTTTCGGCGGAGGACCCGCCGGAACATAGATGAACTGCTCCGCGTTGCTGGTGCCTCCAGCGGTCGTCACGGTGACGGACACCGTGCCCGTGCCCGCCGGAGCGGTCACCATGCATTCCCTTTCGCTGCAGATCGCCAGGACCCCAGTCCCGCCGAACTTGACTTCTGTGGCCGTCGCCAGGTTCGTGCCCGTGATCGTCACTGCGGTCCCACCGCCTTGCGGTCCAGCGTCCGGTTTGACGCCCGTGACCGTCGGAGGGTAAGGGGGCGTGGCCAACGTTTGTTCTGTGCCTTTGCTGGTGCCGCCCGTGTTGGTCGCCGCGACGCGGTAGTGGTATTCGGTGTTCGCGGCGAGGCCCGAGATGCCGGCTGAGACGGCGACGGGGCTGCTGCCGGAGCCGGGCAGCGAGGCGCACGGCACGCTCGAGCCGTAGCTGGAGCTGGTGCCGTATTCGAACTTGCATTCGCTGACGTTCGCGCCGTTGGGGTTGACCGTCGCGTTCAGCGTCGCGGTGGTCTGGGTGATGGCGCTCGCTGCTTCGGTGACGGCCGTCGGCTGGTTGTCGGATGGTGTCTTGAATGTGTCGTCTGAGCCGGAGTTGGTGCCGGTGGGATTCGTGGCCGAGATGCGGTAGTGGTATTCGGTGTTCGCGGCGAGGCCCGTCACGGACGCTGACACGGCGACGGGAGCTTCGCCCGACCCGGGCAGCGAGGCGCACGGCACGCTCGAGCCGTAGCTCGCGCTGGTGCCGTATTCGAACTTGCATTCGCTGACGCTCGCACCGTTGGGGTCGACCGTCGCGTTGAGTGTCGCCGAGGTCGCGGTGAGCGAGGACGTCGCTTCGGTCAGGACCGTCGGGGACTTCGCCCTGGCCGGTTCGAGGGCGCGGGTTCCGTAGGGGGTGCCCACGCCGGTGGGGCCGTTGTAGCCGGGGCCCGCGAGGCAGATGGCCTTTCCGGAGCAGCTGGCTGCCTCTTCGGCCGCCGTGCAGTCGGAGAGGCCGGTTTCTTCGTCGAAGCCCTTGGTGCACTTGCCGTTGGATCCGGTTTGGATGTTGTGCAGCGAGCCGGGGAGCTTCGTCTCGTTTTCGTAGAGCGTCTTGGCGGGGTATTCGACGCCGTTGGCGCCACCGTCGAGCGCGAACACCGAGGCGATCAGCGGGGTGGCAAGACTTGTGCCGCCGACGGGCAGCCAGCCCAGCACCTCGCGTTCATAGGGGACGGTGTCGTAGACGGCCACGCCGGTGTAGGGGTCGGCGTCGGCGGACACGTCCGATACGGCACGTGCCGAGCCGCAGCCGACTGCGGACCAGTTCGGCAGTTCGCGCTGCCAGATCGCGGCTTCGAAGTGTTCGCTGCAGCCACCGCCGGTGGCGCCGTAGCCGTTCCAGACGGTCTCGCTCTTCCAGCGGTTGGACGGGCTGTTCAGTTCCAGGTGCGTGCCGCCCACGGCGACGACGTGCGGCGAGGCCGCCGGATAGTCGACGAAGGGTTTTCCTTTGGCGTACCAGTCGAGGTAGCCATCGTCGCCGGCGGCCGCGGTGATGACGGTGCCGGGATGCACGAACGCGGCGCTTTCGGCTTTCGGTTCTTCGCCGCCCCACGAGTTGGAGATCTCCGTCGCTCCAGCCGCCGCGGCGGCGTCCTCGGCCGCTTCGAGGTTGGCGTAGGAGGCCGTCTTAGCCTCCACGAGCAGGATGTGGCAGTTCTGGCAGACGGCGTGGGCGACCTCGATATCGAGCGACATCTCGAGCGACCAGCCGCCTTCTTCTTTGGGAAGCGGGCTGCTCTTGCCTTCCTGGTTGACCTTCGTGAAACAGCCGTTAGCGGCGGTGCACGCCGGCAGGCCGAATTCTTCGTCATAAATCTGCAGATCGCTTTCGGCGTCCGGGTCGTTGTAAGCGTCCACGAGAGCGATCGTCTGCACGGAGGATGTCGTCGTCGGCAACGAATACGCGCTGTGCAGATCCGCGGGACGCAGCCCGTCGGCGCCTTCCGAGGCTTTGCCCGCCCTGATGGGAGCGCTCAGCGTCATCCCCAACGGATGCGTGCGAGCACGCGCCGCAGCCGTCCGCGGCACCAGCTCCAACGCAAGACAACGCGCACCCCCCGCCAGAGGCGCCGCACACACCGCACGCACCGAATAATCCGACTCCGGCAACGGCGAGACCAGGCCCGCGACCGCCGCCTGGGCCCAGAGCATGGCGAGAGCAAGGGCGATAGCGATCGCTCCCCCCGTGATCGCTACCCCTGAACATATGTGGCGTGTCCTCGCCATCATGGTCTGAACCGTGCTGATTGTCTCAGTTCGCCGGATCCTCGGTGCGGAACCCGTTGATCACCGGGTCGGTCTGGCGATCGGCGGCCCAATGGTGGCCCACAGGCGCGCCCGCGCAAGGCGTCACGCGCAGACCATCGGCGTGGAGCTCGTCGACCGTAGCATCCAGCAGATCGCCGATCGCCGCCGCACCAGCTGGCAAGTAGCAACGGGTGTAGTCGGCGCTGTAGCCCGAGCACTGGGTCTCGGCCACCTTGTCGACGAGCACGCGCTCGGTCTGCGCGAGCTTGGCCGCGCGATGGTGGCGCGAGCGGACCTCGGCGAGACCGCGCACGGCCTGCGAACGGCGCTTCTTCTCCTCGGGAGGGACGCGGTCGCCGAGCGCCTCCGCGGCCGTGCCGGGCCGCGAGGAGTAGGGGAAGGTGTGGACGCGGCTGATGCCGGTGATCTCAATCACCTCAAGCGTGTTCTGGAAGGCAGAGCGGTCCTCGTTGGGGAAGCCCACGATCACGTCGGTGGTCACGTTGACGCGAGGTATCCTCGCGCGCAGCGCGCGGACCGTGTCTAGATACTCGGCCGCTGTGTAGTGGCGGCCCATCGCTGCGAGCACTGCATCGTTGCCGGACTGCAGGGGTACGTGCAGGTGGGGGCAGATCTTGGGCTCCTCGCACAACGCATCGATGAGCGAGTCCGTAACGTGAATCACCTCGACCGAGGACAGTCGCACACGCTCGACACCGGGCACTTGTGCAGCCTCAAGGAGCAGCTCGCCGAGGTTGAGCCCACGCACGGGATCTCGGTAGTCGCCCACGCTGATGCCCGTCATCACCACCTCCCGCTGACCTTGCGCGACACGGTGCTCGACCTCCTTCAACACCGCCGCGGCAGGGCGCGAGCGAGCACTACCGCGCACAGTCGGGATGATGCAGTACGCGCACTGGCAATCGCAGCCATCCTGCACCTTGACAAAGCCACGCGCACGGCTCCCTGACCACGCGCCAAGCGCACGACGCGCCCTTTCACGCACCAGCACGTCGTGCTCGACATCGACACAAGCGCCAGTCGCGCCCCGCGGCTGGCGCAGCTTGCTCGCCATCGCCAATGCGACCTCCTCCGCGGTGCCCGTGAACACCTTCACGGCCAGGTCGATCTCAGCGAACCGCCTAGGGCGCAGATTGACCGCGCAGCCCCCAACGAATACCCTCTGCGCTGTCTTCAACGAGCGGCGCACCGACTGGCGCGACTTCGCCTCCGCCTCGCCCGTGATGCAGCAGGTGTTGATCACGTGGAGCTCGGCGTCCGCCTCGGACACCTCCTCATGCCCAGCCTCGAGCAACTGCCGACGGGCAAGCATGACGTCCGCTTGGGAGACCTTGCAGCCGAGGAACTTCACGGCGAAGCGCATCGCGTGCGGAGCGTAGCCGCTGGGAGCGCATGTCGGATCACTCCGGGCGCTTCGAAGGACCGCCAGCATCCCGCCGAAGACTTCCGCTATATCGTGAAGGGAGCAGTCTGGATCGGAGGACTCCCAGCCCACCGGGGTGCGGCTGTAGCTCGGCGTGGAGGAAGCAGTCCGCGCCTGCTTGCAGGCCGCTGGCGAACGGCGCCCGCGAACCGGCGCCGCGTCACCGCGGTGTCGCTCTGTCTCAGGAGCGGGCATCCACTGAGTCCCGCGCCGATCGTGAGGTGTGGCCTGGCTCCTTCTTGGACTGCGCTTCCCTCACTTGCGGTGAGCGACGTCACGCGGGCAGCAGTGGCTTCAGCTCACCGGCACCAGCTTCTCCCAGGCGCGCTCGATAAACGGCAGCTCGGAGCGAAGGCCGGTCGCCTCGGCCGCCGTGCCCGCCTTCTCGAGCGCCTCCTGAGCAGCTGCGACCTTGCCGGGCTCCTCGCTGGCCAGGAGCGCCTCGGCCAGCACCCGGTAGCAGATGGCGAGCAGGGCCTCGTTGCCCCGCTCGCGCGCGAGCGCCACCGACTCCTGCGCCGCCTCCAGCGCCCTCTCGCGATCGCCGGCGCTGAGCAGCGCCTCCGACAGCACCGCCGCCCGCAGCGCCTCCTGCTCGAGTCCGGTGCGGGCTTCGCGCCCGAGCTCTATCGAGCGCTCGATCGCCGTGATCGCCTCGCTGGGTTCGCCACACAGGAGACGGGCATACCCGAGGTTGTAAAGAGCCAAGATCCGCGAGAAGGCATCGCCGATACGCTCGGCAAGCTGAAACGCCTGGGTTGCATGGCCGAGCGCCAGCTCGGTCTGCCCGGTGCTGCGTACCAGCGTGACGTAGTTCATATGGGTCCAGGTTTCGGTCTCGTGGTCACCGTGCTCTGCGGCTGCCTCCAAAGCACGCTCGAACATCCGCGCGGCCTCCTCGGGGTAACCCATGTTGGTGAGGAGCACGCCTCTGAACATCAACAGCCATGCGTAGGGACACGCCAGGATGATCCCGCCCCCGAGCGCCGGGTCCTCGGCTCCGAGCGCGATCCCCTCGTCGACAATCGCAAGCGACTCGGCCAAGCGCCCCCGAACATAGCGGGCGTAGACAGTGGCTCCCATCGTCCCCAAGCGCAGGCCGGGATCGCCGATCTCGATGCCTAGGCGATTGACCTCCTCGCCGAGCTCGCCGTACTCCTCGACGTGCCCAGCCAGACCGCGCACGGTGGCGTATGCCGCGGTGATCAACAGCAGGTTCATACAGTCGCCGCTGCGCTCGGCCAGCTCCCTGCCCGCCTCGTAGTGCGCGGTTGCCTCCTGCTCTGAGATCCCCAGCCGCCAGCCGTAGTTCAGCCGCGCGAGACGAGCGTGGAGCGCAAGCGCGCTCGACTCGGCCGAGTCGGGCAGCACTTCGACGAGCTCTGAGACCTTGCGCCAGTGACGGAGTGCCTCGGCGATGTCGTTGAGTCCCACCCAGGCGGCAGCGCGCGCGCTCCATCGCGCGGCCGCCAGACGGTCGCCGGCCGCCTCCCAGTGCTGGGCGAGCAGCGCTGCGCGCTCGTCGAGCTTGTCCGGATAGAGCTCCTCCAATGCTTCGGCGACGCGGCGATGCACCGCCGCGCGGCGCTCGCCGAGCTGGGAGTTGTAGGCGACCTCCTGGGTCAGCGGGTGCTTGAACGCGTAGATCGCCTCGGGGTAGAGCTCCTGCTCATACAGGAACTCCGCCGCGATCAGCGCCCGCAGCGCGGGCTCCAGCTCACCCTCGCCGAGCGCGGCCGCTCGCGCCAGAACCGGCTCGGAGAACTCGCTGCCGATCACCGCCGCGCTCTGAAGCAGGCTCTTCTCGCGCTCTGACAGGCGGTCGATGCGGGCGGCGAGGACCGTGTTGACAGTCGGCGGGACCGCCGTCTCCTCGACCGGGCGCACGAGCCGGTAGGCGCCCCGCTTGCCCTCCAGGTTCCCGGATTCCGCCAGCGCGCGCACGACCTCCTCGATGAAGAACGGGTTGCCCGCGGTGCGCTCTTGGATCAGGTCCGGAAGGCCGTTCAGCGAGGGGTGCTCGCCGAGCAGGTCGGCGAGCAGCGCCTTGATCGCCTCGGGCCCCAGCGGCGCGAGGGAGATCTGGCGGTAGTAGGACTTGCGCATCCACTCGGCGCTGTACTCGGGGCGGAAGTTCAAGATCGCCAGCGCGCGCGAGCCCTGGATCGCCTCGACCGCCTGGGTCACGAAGATCTCGGTGCCCGCGTCGAACCAGTGCGCATCCTCCATGAGGTTGATCCCGGGGTTGCGCTGGCTGCTGGTATAGAACAGACGCTTGACCATCTCGAGCAGCGCCCGCTGGCGCGCGTCGGGGTCCATGTGGGGAGCGGGGCGGTGCGGGTCGGGCACGGCGAGGAAGTCGAACACCAACGGCAGGCTCTCGGCGAAGGCGTCGTCGAGCAGCAGCAGCCGACCGGCGATCTTCTCGCGCGCCTGCTGGTCGGAGTCGGACTCCGTGATCCCGAAGTAGCTGCGCATCATCTGCAGCACCGGCAGGAACGGGATCTCCCTGCCGTGCGCCTGACCCTGAGCCTCATAGATGGGGATGCCCCGCCTGCGGGCTCGCTCGACGAACTCGTGGCAGAGGCGGCTCTTGCCGACCCCGGCTTCGCCGACCACGCCGACCACCGCGCCGCTGCCGCCGTGGGCCTGCTCGAGCGCGGCCTCGAGCGTCGCGAGCTCGTCGCGGCGCCCCACGAACCTCGTGAAGCCGCGCGCGCGGGAGATGTCAAGGCGCGAGCGCGCGCCGCCCGCCCCCGCGAGCACATGCACGCGAACGGGCTCGCTGACGCCTTTGACGTCGAACTCGCCGAGGTCCTCGAGCTCGAGATAGCCCGCCACGAGCTTGGCGGTCTCGTCGGTCACGTACGCCTTGCCGGGCTCGGCCAGGGACTCCATCCGCTGCGCCAGCCCGACGGTGTGCCCGACGGCCGTGTATTCGACCCGCAGGTCCTCGCCGATCTGCCCGACGACGACCTCGCCCGAGTTGATCCCCATGCGCACGGAGAAGCTCAAGCCCTCGGCGCGGCGCACCTCTGTCGCGTAGGCGGCGAGTTCGCGCTGCAGCGTGAGCGCCGCCCAGCAGGCGCGCTGGGCGTGGTCCTCGTGCGCGATCGGGGCGCCGAAGAGGGCCATGATGCCGTCGCCTGTGAACTTGTCCACGGTGCCCTCGTAGCGGTGAACCCCGTCGCAGAGGATCGTGAAGAAGCGGTCCATGATGTTGCGCCAGCGCTCCGGGTCGGTCCGCTCGGCGAGGTCCATCGATCCGGTCACATCGGCGAACAGGACAGTGACCTGCTTGCGCTCACCGTCCACATCGACCCTGGCCTCACGGATCTTCTCGGCCAGGTGCTCAGGCGTGTCGGCGCGCGGGTCGCGGTGAGTTGCGGGTTCCGTTCCCGCTGGCGTCCCCTCCTTCTTGACCACCGCGGAGTCCGGACCGCTCAGCGCCTTGCCGCAGGTGTTGCAGAAGTTCTTGCCCGTCGGGTTTTGGGCGCCACACTCAGCACAATCGACCACCGCGGCAAGCGACCCGCCGCAGCCCCCACAGAAAAGAGAGCCGTCCGGGTTCTCATCACCACACGACTGGCAGACCACCACGCGCAAGAAGCTTACGCTTAAGAGTGACGGCGCGCCATGAGCGCACTGCCGCCCCCAGGGCGATGCGAGCGCCTCACCGCCTCCTCCATAGAGACGAGGAGCAGTAGGGCTGGAACTTGCCCATGCCCTCTCTGCCAAGAGCTCATTTGCCGGGTTCGTCGGGCGTTCGACTGTAGAGCAACCGGTCGCGATTTGCAGGCAGTTCTCATGGGCGCGGCGGGTTTCGAACCTGCGACCTCTCGCGTGTGAATAGATATCTCACACCGAGCGAATTGCGCCGGATTCCCTGGAAATGCAACCAGTTTGGGGGCTCGGGACGACCTTCGCAGACCCTGATTTTGGCTCATTTCCGCTGGGTTTAGGCCCACGGACGAGCGCATGGGCCTAAACTTTTCGCCCAGGCGAAGTCCCAGGGCGGTGTGGCTTGGGCTACCGCCGGTGGCTGGCCGTGCGGTGAACGACGAGCGGTTTCTGCTCGACGACGCGTAGGTTGATCTCGATCGCTGCGTCGAGCGCCGCTGCGATCGAGGCGAGTTGGCCGACCGTCAGGTTGGCGCGTCCGGCCTCGACGTTCGTTGTGTGGGGCGGTCGTCTCGAGTCGCCGCGCGAGCTCGGCCTGGGTCAGGCCGGCTTCGTGGCGAGCCTGGCGGATCGCCTGGCCGATCAGCTTGGCGGCCGGGTCCGAGCGCGCGGTGCGTGGCATCCGTGGAAACGGATCAGCTGCGCACTCGCTGGCGCACGACGAGCCGCTCGCCGGCGAGCTCGCCCGCCGGATGGTCGTCGTGAGCGATCTTGGCCAGGAGGTAGGGAGTGCGGTGGGAGCCGGCGAGGCTGCGCGAAAGCGAAAGTGGCTGTGGTGCTGGGCTCGCCGGGCTCACAAGGCGATGCCGGGCGGCGTTGGTCGAACTTTGATACGCGAGGGTGCGCGCGCTCCGAATCGGACGGCGTTTGCGGTCCGGTTCGGTCGGCCATGCTATTCCGGATCGGTCGGCCATGCTATTCCGGATCGGTCGGGTATGCTATTCCGATGTGGTCGGATATCTCGGGTGGCCAGGTCGCGTGGCGCTGATCCCTCGGGGCATCGAGAGCGAACTGCGCGACATTCTCAGCGTGAGCCGCGCGGCGGCGATCATCGGTCCGCGGCAGGCTGGCAAGAGCACGCTCGCCAAGCAGCTGCAGGCAGCAGGCGTCGTTCCGAACTACTTCAGCCTCGATGACGAAGCAACGCGCAGGGCGGCACTGGCCGATCCAGACGGGTTCGCGCTGTCGCTCGCGCGTCCGGCGGTGATCGATGAGGTCCAACGGGCGCCGGAACTGATGCTCGCGATCAAGCAGATCCTCGATCGCGACCAGACGCCTGGCCAGTTCCTGCTCACGGGCTCGGCCGACCTCCTCACAGCCAGGGTCGTCGCCGACGCGCTGCCCGGCCGGGTGAAGTACGTGAACCTCTGGCCGCTGTCCGCAGCCGAGATCGTCGGCAAGCGCACCTCGGTCATCGACATG
>JASHYF010000044.1 GCA_030043235.1 Solirubrobacteraceae bacterium
GACGGCGCAAAGCTGGTCGCGGAGCACACCAACCTCAAGCGCTGCGCGTCGGTCGGCCACCTGTCGGCGGCGCGCGCGAAGGCGCTGCGCGACGCTGGCGTGCAGCGCGTCCACCACAACGTGGAGACCGCCCACAGCTACTACCACGAGGTCACCTCCACGGTGCGCTACGAGGGGCGCCTGCGCACGATCCAGGCCGTCCGCGAGGCGGGGCTGGAGACGTGCGTGGGGGGGATCCTCAACCTCGGCGAGACACGCGAGCAGCGCGTGGAGATGGCGTTCGAGCTGGCGGAGATCAACCCGACGAGCGTGCCCGTCAACATGCTCAACCCGCGGCCCGGCACGAAGTTCGGCGATCGCGAGTACATGGACCCGTGGGAGGCGGTCAAGTGGATCGCGATCTTCCGCCTGATCCTGCCCGGCGCGCTGTTCCGCTTGTGCGGCGGGCGCGTCGAGAACCTCGCGGAGCTGCAGCAGCTCGCCGTGAGGGCCGGCATCAACGGGGTGATGATGGGCAACTTCCTGACGACACTCGGCAACGCGCCGGAGGCCGACAGGGCGATGTTCGAGGAGCTCGGGCTGAACGTGGCGCGCCAGCCGGACAACGCCGCCAACCCGCGACCCGACAATCGCTCCGGGTGGCTGTCCGGGGACACGCCTGACGCCGGCGCGACGCAGCCCGAGCCCCACTCGCCGGACTCCCCCCAGTCGCCGGGCTCCCCCCAGTCGCCGGGCTCCCCCGAGGCTGCGCCCACCCCCGAGGCGCCGCGCTCCCCCGATCTGCGCGTTCGCCTGTGGGACCCGTCCATGCAGCTGCGCCACCGCGCCAAGCGCAAGCCGCCGCCGCGCCCCGACCACGCGAGCGACCGCACACCCCAGCGAGCCCTGCCGGCTGGCAGGTGAGATGGACCTGAGCGAGATCGAACAGCGCCTGCAGGATTTGGAGCGGCTCGGTCTCGCCCGCCGCCTGCGTCTGGTCAGCGGGCCGCAGGGACCGACCGTGTTGATCGACGGCAGGCCGGTCCTGCTGCTGTGCTCCAACAACTGCCTCGGCCTTGCCGATCACCCGCGCGTACGCGAGGCGGCGGCAGACGCAGCGATGCGCTGGGGCGTGGGCGCCGGCTCCTCGCGGCTGGTGTCGGGCACGATGACGATCCACCGTCGCCTCGAGGAGTGCCTGGCGGAGTTCGAGGGCAGCGAGGCGTGTGTGCTGTTCGGCTCGGGCTACCTGGCGAACATGGGCGTGATCGGCGCGCTTGCAGGCCGCGGCGACGCGATCTTCTCGGACGAGCTGAACCACGCTTCGATCATCGACGGGTGCCGGCTCTCGCGCGCGCAGGTGATCGTGTATCGCCACCGCGACGTCGAGCACCTCGACTGGAGCCTGCGCCGACACGGGCGCCGCGATGGCGGCGCGCGCCGGCTGATCGTGACCGACTCGGTGTTCTCGATGGACGGCGACGTGGCGCCGCTGGCGGACATCGCGCAGCTGGCCGACATGCACGGCGCGCGCGTGATGGTCGACGAGGCCCACGCCACGGGCAATCTCGGTCCCGGCGGCCGCGGTGCGGTCGCGGAGGCCGGCCTGGAGAGCGAGATCGACGTGGTCGTGGGGACGCTCAGCAAGGCGCTCGGCTCCTACGGCGCGTACGCGTGCGCGAGCGCAGAGATCGTGCGCTACCTGATCAACAGCGCCCGCACGCTGATCTACTCGACCGCCCCCCCGCCGCCCGCGGTGGCCGCCGCCCTGGCCGCGCTGGGGTTGTTGCGCGAGCGCCCGTACCGCGTCCAGCGCCTGCGCGCCAACGCGCGCGCGCTGCGTCGAGCGTTGGCGAGCGAGGGCTTCCCGGTGGCTGACACGGAGATGCACATCGTGCCGCTGATCGTGGGCGACGAGCGCGCGGCGATGCGTATGTGCCAGGAAGCGCTCGGGCGCGGCGTGTTCGCGCAGGCGATCCGACCGCCAACGGTGTCGCCCGGCTCCTCGCGCCTGCGCCTGACCGCGATGGCCTCGCACACGGCGAGCGAGCTGCAGATGGCCGCGGGCGTGCTCGGCCGGGCCGCTCGCGCGGCCGGCCTGGAGCCGGAGTCGCTGACGCCGGCGCTTCCCGAGCGTGAGCAGGAGCTGGACGAGCTCTACGCGCTGGAGCAGCTCGACGTGCACATCGCTCCCGGCCCGCCGGACGCGCCCTTCGACCTCGAGCGCGAGGTAGAGGACATCCAGCCGGGCGCGCCATTCGACCTCGAGCGCGAGCTCGGAGGCGCTCGCGCGGCCTGACGACTGCCCGCAGCGCGGGAATGCGTGGCCTGTTCGTCACCGCGACCGACACGGGGGTGGGCAAGACCGTCCTGAGCGCGACGCTGCTTGCGGCGATGCTCGCCGCGGGCGAGGCGGTGCGTGCGCACAAGCCTGCGGTGACAGGGCTCGAGGATCCGGGGGAGATCGCTGCCCGCGGCGAGTGGCCGCCGGATCACGAGCTGCTCGCGCGTGTCGCACGCCTCGAACCAGAGGAGGTCTCGCCGCTGCGCTACGGCCCAGCCGTCGCGCCGCACCTCGCCGCGCGGCTCGCCGGTGAATGCGTAGATCCCGCGCGTCTGCTCGCCGCTGCGAGGGCCGGTGAAGACGGAGTGGAAGCGGCGCGCGTGGTGGAGGGCGTCGGCGGGTTGCTGACACCGCTGACGGACACCTACAGCGTGTGCGACCTCGCGGTGGAGCTCGCCCTGCCCGTCGTGATCGCCGCGCGCCCCGGCCTGGGGACGATCAACCACACGCTGCTCACGCTCGCGGCGGCGCGGGCGGCCGGCCTGCGCGTGGCGGCGGTCGTGCTCACGCCGTGGCCTGGGCGCCCGCAGCGCCTGGAACTGTCGAACCACGCGACCATCTCCGCGCTGGGTGGTGTGGAGGTCCACGGTCTGGCAACGGTGCCGAGCCCCGATCCCGCGGCGCTCGCGCGGGCCGGCGAGGCGCTGCCATGGCGACGCTGGCTGGCGAAGCCGCCGTCGCCGCACCGCGCGCTGCGCGCGCAGCTGGCGTGAGGCGCGCGCAGCTAGCGTGAGGCGCCGATGGCGCAGGCGCGCGCTGCCTGCACCATCGCGTGAGTGAGGACGCTCAGCTCCCCCGCGTCGATCACGTACGGCGGCATCGCGTAGATCAGATCGCGAAACGGCCGCAGCCACACGCCGTGCGCGACCGCGACCTCGGTGGCGAGGGCGACGTCCACGTGGCGATCGAGCTGGACCACGCCGATCGCTCCGAGCACGCGCACGTCGGCGACCCCGGGAAGCTCGCGGGCGCCGGCCAGGCCGGTGTTCAATCCGCGCTCGACCGCGCGCACGCGCGCACGCCAGTTCGACCGTTCGAGCAGCGCGAGCGACTCGAGCGCGACGGCGCACGCAAGCGGGTTGCCCATGAACGTCGGGCCGTGCATCAACCCCCCGCCCTCCCCTCCGGACACCGCGTCGGCTACCGCCGGCGTGCACAGCGTCGCCGCGAGCGACACGTAGCCGCCCGTGAGCGCCTTGCCCACGCACATCACGTCAGGCGCCACGCCAGCGTGCTCGCAGGCGAACATCGCGCCGGTCCGTCCGAAGCCGGTGGCGATCTCGTCGAGCACGAGCAGCAGGCCGTGCTCGTCGCACACGCGACGCAACAGCGCCACGCACTCGGGGGCGTGAAAGCGCATGCCACCGGCGCCCTGCACGACGGGCTCCACGATCACCGCGGCGAGCTCGTGTGCGTGCGCCGACGCGAGCTCTTGCACGCTCGCGCTCCAGCTCTCGTCCAGCCCGGCATCGAACCCGTCGGGGGGACGCTCGGCGAACACGTGCTCGGGCAGCGCCCCCGCGAACAGGCTGTGCATGCCGCCGATCGGGTCGCACACCGCCATCGCGCCCGCCGTGTCGCCGTGGTAGCCGCCGCGAACGGTCAGCAGCCGCGTGCGGCCGGCGTGCCCGAGCGCACGCTGGTATTGAAGGCACAGCTTGAGCGCCACCTCCACCGACACCGAGCCGGAGTCCGCGAGAAACACCCGCTCGAGCCCCTCGGGAGCCAGCTGGCTCAGCCGGCAGGCGAGGCGTACGGCCGGCTCGTGCGTCAGCCCGCCGAACATCACGTGCGCCACACGCTCGAGCTGTCCGCGCACGGCGTCGTCCAGCGCGGGGTTGCGGTAGCCGTGGATCGCGCACCACCAGGACGCCATCCCGTCGATCAGCTCGCGCCCGTCCGCAAGACGCAGACGCACGCCCTGCGCCGAGACGACCGGCAGCGAGGGCCGCGCCGCCGGCAGCGCACCGTATGGATGCCAAACGCGCTCCCGATCGAGCGCGAGCAGCGTATCCCAGTCGCTCAGCGGCTCCCCAGCCTATTCTTCGTACAGCGTGAAGTCGCGCTTACGCGCGCCGCACACGGGGCAGAACCAGGTGTCGGGGATGTCCTCGAAC
>JASHYF010000045.1 GCA_030043235.1 Solirubrobacteraceae bacterium
CGCTCGTCCAGGAACTGCTCGCGGGCTCGCACGTGGCCGTCGGCCGCGCCAAGCGCGTGATCGACGCCTCCGCCCGCCCCGCGCTCGCGCAGACGCTCGAGATGGAGGCGGCTGTGCAGGAGTACTGCATGATGGTCGCGCGCGAGCAGGCGCGCGATGCCGAGGCGGGCGGCGCGGCCGAGGCGGAGGGCGATGCCGAGTCGAGCAGCCAGTCCGCTCGGCGCGAGCCACAGCCGAGCGGGCGCTGAGACATGCGCACGGGCGTGCCCGGCGCTGTTCGCCGCCTGCCTCTCGCCCTCGCCGTGCTCGCGGCCGTGGCGTTCGGCGTGCTTACGATCCTGGCCGGGCGCGCCCCCGCCGCCGCTCCCTCCGCGGCGCCGGGCTGCGTGAGCGACGTGAAGACGTTCGAAGGCAGGGGCGGCACGATCCTCCCGGCCATCTCCGGCACACCCGATGTCCCGGTGTCAACCGGGTTCCCCGTCGCCGTGAGCGGCATGGGCGAATCGCTCTACCACCTCGCCCTCACGACCGGCATCGAGGACGACGAAAGCGGCGCCGCGAGCGTGGAGCTCACACCACCCGGCGGGTCGCCGATCACGGTGCGCGCAAACAGCGTCGACGACGAAGGCAAGCAAGTCGGTCCCACGGAGGGCGCGAACGTCTTCAACGGCACGGTGTGGGAAGACACCGCGCCCGAGCCCGCCGCGAAGACGACCTTCACGCCAGACGTGACCGCCACACCGCTCGAGCCGGACCAGGCGTTCGCCCGTCTCGACGGCATCGACCCCAACGGCGACTGGGAGCTCACGATCACCAGCTACCGCACCACGAGCGGCGGCACGCTGGGCAAATGGTCGCTCGAACTTGGCACCTGCCAGAGCGCGCCCGCTACCACCACCGACAGCCAGTCCAACGACGCCGCCGTCACGATCCCGGCTTCCGGCGGCGCGAGCAGCTCGATATCCGTGTCGAACGTCCCCTGCTACCTGGAGTCGGCGAGCGTGACGACCGACCTCGTCAACAACTCCGCGCCGGCGCTCGCGATGACGCTGACCTCGCCGCAGGGCGAAACGGTGTCGCTCACCCACGGCAACGGCACCGTCAGCGCCGCGGAAGTCTTCAACGGCACCGTCTGGGAAGACGCTGCGTCGACACGCGTCACGAGCGCGGCGCTGACTGGTGGCGTCACCGCATCTCCGCTCGAGCCCGAACAGGGGCTGGAACGCTTGACGGGCGAGGATCCGAACGGCACCTGGACGCTCGCCACTACCAATCTCGTGAGCGAGACGGCCGAACTCCACGGCTGGAGCCTCGAGCTGAAGAGCGTCCCGGGCGGGAGCTGCCCGGCTCCGGTGCAGTCCGGCACGAACCCCGGGGGATCCTCCACGACGACGACTCCAAGCGTTGGGGCTCCCGCTTCCACTCCCGCGCCGCCGGCGATCACCGCTCTCGCGCTGAAGCCCAATCGCTTCCGCGTGGCGGCCGAGCACGGCGCGCATCACAAGCTCAGCGGCGGAGCGCACCTGTCGTTCACGTTGAGCGCGGCCGCCAGCGTGCGCCTCGCCTTCGAGGCGCTCGGCGTGGGCGTGAAGTCGGGCTCGCACTGCCTGGCCAAGACCCGCCACCGCCACGGGCGGACCTGCACGCTCGCTCGCCCCGCCGGCAGCCTCGCCGTCGCCGGCCACACGGGTGTCAATGCCCTCGCCTTCACCGGCAAGCTCGACGGGCGCGCCCTCGCCGCCGGCAGCTACCGGCTGCTTGCGACGATCCCCGCGAGCCCGTCGTCCAAGTCGGCGCAGGTGAGCTTCAGCATCATCTGAACACGCCGGCGCTCGCTGTTCAGGCCCGCCAGTCCACCGGCCCGGCCACGAGCGTGTGGCTGCCCAGCGGCCGCCCGAGGATCTCCTGCATGCGGCGTGCGCACACCAGCAGCGCCGGGAGGTCGATGCCCGTGTGAATGTCCATCTCGTGCAGCATCGACACGAGGTCCTCGGTGGCGATGTTGCCGGTGGCTCCCGCCGGCACCGGACAGCCGCCGAGCTCGCCGAAGCTCGACTCGAAGCTGTCCACGCCGGCCTCCAGCGCGGCGAGCACGTTCGCGAGACCCTGCCCCCGCGTGTTGTGGAAGTGCGCGGTCAGCTGCACTGTCCCTGCCCGCGTCTCCGTTTCCGCCCCGGTCTCCCCCCGCCCCTCCCCAGGAGCCCCGTCCCCCAGCCCATGTGCCCCGTCCCCCAGCCCATGTGCCCCGTCCCCCAGCGTCGCGCGCGCAGCGGCGAAGAACTCGCGCACCTGCAAGGGGTTGGCCATGCCGGTGGTGTCGCCGAATGCGATCTCCTGAGCGCCCGCGTCGCGCAGCCGCGCGGCGATGCCCAGCACCCGCTCGGCCGGCACGTGGCCCTCGTACGGGCAGCCGAACGAGGTGGAGATCACGCCCTCGCAGCGCAGCCCAGCCTCGCGCGCGCGCGCGAGCACCCTCTCCAGGCCCGCCAGCGACTGCGCGATCGAGCGGTTGACGTTCTCGCGGTTGTGCGTCTCCGAGGCGGACATGAACACGTTGATCTCGTCGAACGCCGGGCGGCCGCTCCCGGCGCGCTCGCGCAGCTCCAGCGCCGCGTCCAGTCCCCGCTCGTTGGGGACCAGCACCGACACGCTCACCTCGCGGGGGACGTCGATCCGCGCGAGCACCTCGGCGGCGTCGGCCAGCTGCGGGATCACATCGGCGCGCACGAAGCTCGTGACCTCCAGGCGCCTGATGCCCGTGCGCGCGAGCGCGTCGATCAGCTCGACCTTGCGCTCGGTTGGGATCACCTCGGGCTCGTTCTGAAAGCCGTCGCGCGGACCCACCTCCCTGATCGACACC
>JASHYF010000046.1 GCA_030043235.1 Solirubrobacteraceae bacterium
GCCGGCGGGCGCGCCGGCCCGCTGAGCGCAGCAGGCTGCCGGCGGCACCCGCGCGCGAAATGGCATCGTTGACCGGCGATGGGGCGCTCGCCGTACAACCGCCATCCGCTCGGCCTGCTGCTCGTCCTCGCCCTGGGAGCGATGGTGGCGGCGATTCTGCTCCTGTTCCTCGTGGAAGCGATCGGGTACGCCTACCAGCGGATCGGGATCAGCGAGAGCGTGCTGTTCGCGCTGGTGCTCGCCTCGCTCGTCGGCGGCGCGATCAACGTACCGATCGCGCGACTGCGCAGCGAGGCCGCGATCGACGTGCGCGAAGTGCGCGCCTTCGGGGTGCGCTACCGCGTGCCGGTCGTGCGCAGGGCGACGCAGACGATCCTCGCGGTCAATCTCGGCGGAGCCGTGATCCCGGCCGGGGTCTCGATGCTGCTCCTGGTGAAGGACGGCATCTGGTGGCAGGCTGCGATCGGCGTCTGTTTCGTGACCATCGTGGTGCACGCTCTCGCGAGGCCGGTCCCGGGGCTGGGCATCGCCGTTCCCGCGCTCGTGCCACCGGCGCTGGCGGCCGGCGCCGCGCTGCTCATCTCACCGCGCGACGCCGCCGCGCTCGCGTACGTCTCAGGCACGCTGGGGACGCTGATCGGCGCAGACCTGCTGAACCTGCGCACCCTGGGCGAGCTCGGCACGGGCGTGGCCTCGATCGGAGGCGCCGGCACCTTCGACGGCGTGTTCCTCAGCGGCATCGTCGCGGTCCTGCTCGTCGGGCTCTCGTGAGCGCAGCCGGGCCCCCGAACGAGCGCTACAAGTGGGTGGCCCTGTCCAACACCACGCTCGGCGTGCTGCTGGCGACGATCGACGCGTCGATCACGCTGATCGCGATGCCGGACATCTTCCGCGGCATCCACCTCGAACCGCTGGCCCCGGGCAACAGCTTCTACCTGCTGTGGATGATCCTCGGCTTCCTCGTGGTGACGAGCGTGCTGGTGGTGAGCCTGGGACGCCTCGGCGACATGTTCGGGCGCGTGCGCATGTACAACCTGGGCTTCGCGATCTACACGATCGGCTCGCTGTGGCTGACCGTGGACTGGCTGACGGGCCGTGCGGGCGCGAGCTACCTGATCGCGTTCCGCGTCGTGCAGGGGATCGGCGCGGCCTTCCTGCTCGCCAACTCGGCGGCGATCCTCACCGACGCGTTCCCCCCCGGTCAGCGCGGGCTGGCGCTCGGCATCAACAACATCGCGGGCATCTCCGGGCAGTTCATCGGGCTGCTGCTCGGCGGCCTGCTCGGCCCGATCGACTGGCGGCTCGTGTTCCTGGTGTCCGTGCCCGTGGGCGCGTTCGGCACGATCTGGGCCCACCTGAAGCTGCGCGAGCTCAGCCACCCGCGACGCGTGCCGATCGACTGGCGCGGCAACGCCACGTTCGCGATCGGGCTGGTGGCGGTGATGGTGGGCATCACCTACGGCATCCAGCCCCACGGCCACCACGTGCTGGGCTGGAGCAGCCCGAAGGTGCTGGCCGAGCTGGGCGCGGGCCTCGCGCTGCTGGCGGTGTTCGTGGCGCTGCAGCGGCGTGTGCCCAACCCGATGTTCCGCCTCGAGCTCTTTCGCATCCGCGCGTTCACGTTCGGCACGCTGTCGAGCTTTCTCTCGGCGGTCGCGCGCGGCGGGCTGATGTTCATGCTGATCATCTGGCTGCAGGGCATCTGGCTGCCCGCGCACGGCTACAGCTTCGCCGAAACGCCCCTGTGGGCGGGCATCTACATGCTGCCGCTGACGCTCGGCTTCCTGCTGGCCGGCCCCACCTCCGGCTATCTGTCGGATCGCTACGGCGCGCGGCCGTTCGCCACCGGCGGGATGCTCGTCGCGGCGCTCTCGTTCTTCTTGCTCGAGCAGCTGCCGATCCAGTTTCCCTACGCGGCGTTCGCGCCGATCCTGCTGCTCAACGGCCTCGCGATGGGGTCGTTCGCCTCCCCCAACCGCGCGGGCGTGATGAACAGCCTGCCGCCCGCGGACCGCGGCGCCGGGGGAGGCATGAACCAGACCTTCCAGAACTCCGCGCAGGTGCTCTCGATCGGCATCTTCTTCACGCTCATGATCGCCGGCCTCGCCTCCACGCTGCCGGCGAGCCTCAGCGGCGGGCTCGTCGCGCACGGCGTCCCCGCGTCGCTCGCGCGAGACGTCGGCCGCGAGCCGCCCGTGTCGGTCCTGTTCGCCGCGTTCCTCGGCTACAACCCGATCGAGAAGCTGCTCGGCCCGCACGCGCTCGCGCATCTCAGCGCCGCCAACCTCGCGACGCTGACCGGCCGCGCGTTCTTTCCGCACCTCATCTCCGGCCCTTTCCATGCCGGCCTGCACGCGGCGTTCGATTTCGCGATCGTCGCCTGCCTGCTCGCCGCCGTCGCCTCGTGGTCGCGCGGAGGTCGCTATGTAGCCGGCGAGGTGCCGGCGGAGCTGCACGCCGAACACGCCCGCGCGCACGCCCCCGGGGCGATGCCATGAGGATGACGACCGCGGGAGGTCAGCCTCGAGCGCCCACCACCTGGGCGTCGCGCTGCCACGCCGTCACAGCGGCAAGCGCGTCCGTGGGTCGCTCCTCGATCACCTGCGCCGCTCCGGCGTAGACGAGGCCCGACTCGCCGTCGAGTGTGATCTCCTCGCCCTCGGCGAGCATGCGCGAGCCGATCGTGACGGTGCGGGCTTGGAGGTCGATGTCCAGCCCCGTGCAGCCGACGAGGCATGGCTTGCCCAGCTCGCGCGCGACGACGGCGGCATGCGAAGTGCGTCCGCCGGTCGCGGTGAGCACGCCGGCCGAGCCGATCATGGCCGCGATGTCGTCGGTGGAGATCTCGCGCCGCAGGAGCACCGGCGACCGGCCGTCGCCGGCCAGGCGTGCCACCGCGGCGGCGTCCAGCGCGATCGGCCCGGTGGCCACGCCGAGGCTGGCCGGGACGGCCCGTGCGAGCGCGTCTCGCTCGTCCGCGCCGCGCACTCGCCGCCGGGAGAGAGCATCCAGGTCGATGCCCGCGAGCCGCTCGAGCGCCGTCTCGGGCGTGATCAGCCCCTCGGCCACCTGATCGACGGCGATCCGCAGCGCGGCCCACGGAGTTCGCTTGGCGGTGCGCGACTGCAGCAGGAAGAGCTCCCCGTCCTGGAGGGTGAACTCGAACTCCTGCGCGTCGCCCATCTCCGCCTCGAGCAGCCGGCAGGCGCTGCGCAGCTCCTCGCCCAGCGCCGGGTCCATGGTGGCCGGATCCTCGGCCGGGCGCAGCGACTGGCGGCCCGCGACGATGTCCTCGCCCTGTGCGTCGAGGGCGAAGTCCAGGTACAGGCGAGGCTCTCCGAGGGCCGGATCGCGCGTGAATCCAACCCCTGAGCCGGAACGTCCGCCGGCGTTTCCGAAGACCATGCGCTGCACGATCACCGCTGTGCCGAGGTCCTCCGGCACGTCGCCGAGACGGCGATACTCGCGCGCCTTGGGTGACTGCCAAGACCGCAGGACTGCAAGCACGGCCTGCTGCAGCTGGACGTGCGGGTCCTGTGGGAAGGGCGCGCCGGTGAGCTCGCGGAAGCGCTCGAGATGCGTGGCCGTGAGCTCTCTGAGCTCGAGTGCCTCGAGCTGCATCGGCCGCTCCGCGCCGGCCGCGCGCACCCGCTCTCGCACCTCGCGCTGGAAGGGCGCGGAGGGGCAGCCGTGCACGACCGAGGCGAGCGACTCGACCAGGCGCCTGTAGCAGTCCCACGCAAGCCTCGGGTTGCCGGTCGCGGCCGCGAGGCCGCCGACCGTGTGACTCGAGACGCCCACGTCGAGCACCGTCTCGAGCATGCCCGGCATCGACACCGGCGCCCCCGAGCGCACCGAGACCACGAGCGGACGCAGGCGATCCCCGAGGCGAAGTCCGGTGGCGGCCTCCAGCGCGAGGATCGCGCTCGCGCTCAGCTCGCCGATCTCCTCGCTGGCTGGCGCGCCGGAGAGCGCGCCGGAGAGCAGTCCGCGTTTCGACACCGCGGTGGTCAGGACCACCGCAGCGGGCACCCGCAGGCCCGCCCGCGCCATGCGCGCCAATCCGTGCGCCTTGGCCCCGATCGTCTCGGGGCCGGGCAACGGGCGGTCGTCCTGGCCGAGCATGTACAGGTCCTCGCTTGGCGAGGGCATCTCCTCGCGCAGGCTGGGCAGGGCGGAGCCGCGTGGGCGGGGAGCGGGTGGGCGGGGTTCGGGTCGCTGGGGGCCGGGTGGTCGGGCGCTCGATTCCGTGCGACGCATCGGAGCCTCTCTGCGAACGGCGCGGCCGAGCACCTGGTCGCGCAGCAGCAGCGCGGTGTGCATCAGCGCGTCGGCCGCCTGCTCCAGCGCGCGGGTGACTTCCACGAGCACGAACAGCTCGCTCGCGGCAGGTGAGCCGGCGACCACGGCGGCATGCACAGAGCGCTGGGCGTCGTCGGTCTCGTGCTCCAAGCTCATCACCTCGTGCACCGCCTCCAGGAATGCCTCCATCGCCTCGCCCGAGTCGCGCTGCACGTCCGCGGCGAGCATGACCGCACGCAGGTGCGCCCGCGCCGAGGCGAGCACCAGCCGGCACATGCCGCGCAGCTGCCCGGCGATCTCGCGGGCGGGCCCGGGTGGCCGCAGGAGCGTGAGGTTGAAGACGGCTTCCTCGAGGCTGTCGGCGACGTCGTCGGCCGCCTCGATCAGCGCCAGCAGGGCGCTGGGCTCGTTGGTGCGCTCCACGTACGCGCGCACGCGGCTGACGATCTCATCGGCGGCGTGCTCCCACGCCCGCGCGTGCTGGACCTCTGCGCCGGCGCGCTCCCGCGTCTCGCCGGAGAGCGCGCGCTCGAGCTCCTCGCGCGTCGCCTCGCCGATCTCCACGACGAGCTCGCCGTGGCGCGTGATCAGCTCGAGCAGCTCTTCGCGCGCGGTGTGCACGTAGCCGACGAGCTCGGCGCGAACCTCATCCTGGATCAGCGGCATGGCCTGGCCGGCGAGCATCCCCTCCGAGCAGATCCGCAGGACCGAGCGCAGATACGCGCAGGCAGCCTCGGCGCCGAGCACGTCGCTGAGCGACTCGCCGGCCCCGGTGCCGGGGCGTCCCGCGAACTGCAGCGCATCGCGCACGAGACGCTCGCCCCCGGCGAGCAGGAACGCCCGGTGGCCGTGGCGCTTCTCCGCCGCCCACGACAGCAGCTCCACGGCGGCGCGCCTGCCGATGAGGCTGCGCAGCCGCTTGCGTGCGCGATTCCAGTCGATCATGAAGACCAGCTGCGAGCCGAGCGCAGCCAGGAAGCGCTCCAGCGACTCCGTGTCGGGCGCGGCGTAGTGGCCCACGGCCAGGTGGAACAGGCCGCCCTCCATGTTGCGGTTCGCCCGTGAGCGCGTGTCCTCCCATTCGACACCGCGCTGGGCCAGCAGCTCCTGGAAGAAGATCAGCCGCTCGAGGTGGACGTCGGTGTAGGTGACGGTCACCGTCCGCTCCACGACCCGCAGCACGAGCACGTGGGCATCGGTCATCCCCAGGTCGTTCTGCAGCAGCAGCGCCGAGCCGGAGCGGGTTGCGATCGTGCCCAGTCCGGGGTGCCCGAAGCGCAGGGACTCGGTCTCGTGCAGGCCGCGCATGAAGGCGCGCACCAGAGGACGGTCGCCAGGCTGCAGGCTGTGGGCGCGCGCGCCGTCGATCGACTCGGTGGCCAGCTTCGCCGCCACCAGGTTCAGCTCCCGATGAGCATCCGCGACGATCAGATGCAGGCTGTCGCGGCCGTGGCCGGCGGCCGTGAGCCGCAGAAGGTCGTCCGCGTGAATCGTCTCGCCGCTCACCTCCAACGACTCGGTCACAGTGGCCAGACGCGTGCGCAGCTCAGCGGCTGTGCTCGCGCCCGCCGCGAGCAGCGGGGCGAGCATCGTCTGCGCCTCGGCGAGCGCCTGCCGCGTGATCTTCTCCGCGGAGGGCACCCTGTAGGAGTCCGCGGCCGCGCGCCTGCTGTCCGCGACCACGCGATCGAGCGCCGGGTCCTCCACGCCGCTGGCAAGGCGCTCCTCGCGCAGGTTCGGCTCATCGGCGCCGTCGGCCGCCGATCGTGCCGTCTGGAGCAGCGCCAGCAGGTACTTCACGCGATCGTTTGCCACAAGCGCGCGACGCACGAGCTCGGGAAGCAGCAGCTCGTCCTCCCCGAGCTCCTGGATGATTCGCTCCTTGGCCATCCGCTACGCGCCGGCGGCGTGACCGCCGACGAGCTCGCGGTGCACGTGATCGCGCCCCTCGCGCACGATCAGCTCACATGGGCGGGCGTGGGCGCCGCACAGGTAGGCCACGCGGCGGGCGTCGTCCAACGTCTCGCAGGTGACCGGCTGCTCGCCCGGCAACACGACCTCCCAGCCTTCTCCGCTCCTGCTCACGTGCATGGCGATCCTTGCGCCTCGACCGTGCGACGTCGCCCTCGGGGCCCGCTTGGCTGGAGCACGTGCGGGATCCGCCAGCCGTGTCCGCGTCTTGGAGGCCGATCCCATCACGCCTCATCCGACGTCGGCGTGCGCACCGGCCGAAGCCTCATCGCGCTGAGCTCGCCGGGCGAGTACGGCCGCACCTCCAGCGTCATGCAGTCCTCGAGCGACGCGAACACGCTGTCGGCGGCGGCGTCGAAGTGCGACACCACCCGCAGCAGGCGCTTGCCGTCGGTGAGGTAGCTGTCCGGCGCCAGGCGTTCCGATGGCAGGGTTACGAACCGTCGAAGCTGGGAGAGCGTCATCGCTCTCCAAGTCTCCCCGCTCGCGAGACCCTGCACATCCGCATCGGCAACGGGTTCGGGGCACGGGGGACTACTGACCCAGCCGCGGCCAGGAGCATGACAGGGCTCCGAGCGTGCCGTTCGGCGCATGGTCGGAGAAGCGCTCCGTGGCGCTGCCCGAGGTCCGCTCGGCGCGCGGCATCCAAGTGGATCCAGCGTCACTCGAAGGTGGGGAGCCTGCGTGCGAGCGGGCGGGGCAGCCACCATATGCGCGGGCCGGCGGCCCGCATGATGGCCGGCAGCAGCACGAGCCTGACGATCGTCGCGTCGAGCAGCACCGCGATCGTCAGTCCGACGCCGAACTGGCGCAGCGGGACGACGTCGGCGCCGGCGAACGCGAGGAACACGGACGTCATGATCGCCGCCGCGCCCGTGATCACGCCCGCGGTGTTGCGCAGGCCGTGGCTGATCGCGTCCGCGGCGTCGCACGTGGCGGCCCACTGTTCGCGCATGCGCGTCAGCAGGAACACCTCGTAGTCGATCGACAGGACGAACATGATCGAGATGATGCCCGCGCCCGAGGCCGCGTCGATGTAGCCGGGGCCGCCGAGCACGTGCGTCTCGGTGAGCAGCTCCAGCGCTCCGAGCGCGACCGCGATCGTCGCGAGATTCAGCACGACCGCGATCAGCGCCAGCAGCGGCGCCCGCAGCACCACGATCAGCGTGAGCGCCGCGACGAGCGCCAGCGCCAGCACCAGCCACGGGACACGGGCCGTGTTGGCGTTCGTGTAGTCGAGCAGGTACTGCGCGCCCTGGCCGATCTGCACGTTCGCGCCCGTGGCCGTCGCGAGCGCCGGCAGGCTGCGCCGCAGCCGCTGGCTGAGAGCCGCGGTCGCCGGGGCGTCGGGCGGACTGGAGGCGACCACCATGATGCGCGCGGCCTGGCCGCCCCCATCGACGTTGACGAGCTGGGCGACCTGTTCGTGCATCGGCCCGACCGTCCCGTCGAGCGCGGTGAGCACGAGGTAGCCGGAGTCGAGCGCGTTCGGTGATTCGGCGTGCAACAGCCTGTAGTCCTGCTCATAGCCGTCCAGCATCGTCGCGTAGCTTCCCAGCGGCCCCTGCGCCTCCTCGAGGCCGGTGACGAGCGCTCCGGCGCGGCCCGTGCCGGCGGAGAGCCCGCCCGCGAGCTGTGTGTCGCCGGCGGCGAGCTTGCCGAGCCCGCCGGTCAGCTGCGTGTCGCCGGTGGTGAGCTCGCCCAGTCCCCCGGCGAGCTGTGCGTCGCCGTGCGCGAGCCTGCCGAGCCCGCCGGCGAGCTGTGTGTCGCCGTGCGCGAGCCTGCCGAGCCCGCCGGCGAGCTGTGTGTCGCCGCTGGTGAGCTTGCCGAGCCCGCCGGCGAGCTGTGCGTCGCCGCTGGTGAGCTTGGAGAGTCCGCCGGCGAGCTGAGCCGCTCCGCCGCTCAGTCCGGCGAGCCCGCCGCTGAGGCTGTGTCCACCGGCGGCCAGGCGCTGCAGGGCGGAGTGGAGCGCGATCGCGCCTTCTTCGGATTCCCTCGTCCCGGTGGCGAGCCTGTCGGCGCCGGCGCGCAGCTGGTCGAGGCTCCCGGTGAGCGTCGAGAGCTCCGCCGGCAGGTTCGCCAGCTGTTCCACGCACTGCCATAGCTGCTGTTCGATCGCGGTGAGCTGTGTGAGGCCGCCCCGTTCGATCGTGTACGTGACCGCGGCGAGGTCCTGCGTGAGCGCCTGGTAACGGGGGTCGCTGCGCCCGACGGTCATCGCCTGCAGTTCGCGCGTCGCGTCGTTCATGCGGGTGCGCAGCTGTTCGCCGGACGCTCGCAGCGTGGCGATCCAGCCGACCCAGGCGTGGAGCTCCTGCGCGAGCTGCTCGATCGGCGCGAGGGCTGTGTTGACGGTGTCATCGAGCGTGTCCATGCCCTGTGCGAGCTGCGCGGCGCCGCTGGTGAGCCGACCGTCGGAGGCGGCCAGCCGTTCGGCGCCGGCGGAGGCTTCGTCGATCCCGCCCGCGAGCTGGGTCGATCCGCTCGCCGCCTGGGCGAGGCCTGTCTGCAGCTGCTTGGCGCCATCGCCGGCGTTGCCCGTTTCGGCCGCGAGTCGCCCGGCGCCCGCCTGCGCGCGGTTCGTTTCGGCCGCGAGTCGCCCGGCGCCCGCGTGGGCACGGTTGGTTTCGGCCGCGAGTCGCCC
>JASHYF010000412.1 GCA_030043235.1 Solirubrobacteraceae bacterium
GAACGCCACGGCCTGCTCTCGGAGCTGCGCGCGGAGGCGGCGTCGGGCACGCCCGCACCGCACCACACGAGCCTCGAGGAGTGGCTGAACCCCGCTGACGCTTGAAAACCCTGTACTACTTTCGTGATACAGAGTTGGAGATGGTGGAGCCGCGCGCTCGCAACGCCGTATGACTTTGGTCATACAGAGTTCGAGAAGAGAGTGATAGTGGCAGCCGCGCGCCTGGACCCGCGGCGCGCGCGTCAGGCGTCGGCCTGGGCGTTCGCGCGCTGCAGGCGCCGGCGCACGCCGAAGAAGTAGTCCAGGCCGGAGAGCACGGTCACGGCGACGGTCACGTACAGCAGCACGTCCAGCCACGCCGGCTGGCCGTGCACGGCGATGACCGCGAGGATCGCCGCGATCTGCAGGCACGTCTTGGCCTTGCCGAACGTGCTCGCGGCCATCACCACGCCCGCCTGCGTGGCGCCCAGGCGCAGCATCGTGACGGCCAGCTCGCGCGTGATGATCACCATCGCCACCCACGCGGCCAGGCGGTGCAGCGACACGAGCGAGATCAGCGCGGCGACGATCAGCAGCTTGTCGGCGAGCGGGTCCATGAGCTTGCCGAAGGTGGTGATCTCCGCGCGGGCGCGCGCGAGGTAGCCGTCGACGAAGTCGGTGAGCGAGGCCAGCGCGAACACCACCGCCGCGAGCACGTCCCCGCCCGGAGTGTTGCCGAGCAGCGCGACCACGAGCGCGGGCACGAGCATGATCCGCAGCACGGTCAGCAGGTTGGGGAGGTTCAGCGGGAACACGGCGATTGCCATTATGTCGGGGTCGGCCTTCCGATGGGAAACCAAGCCACGCGACAGGGAGAGGAAACATGAACACGCGCACGCTCGGACCGCACGGTCCAGAGGTCTCGGCTATCGGGCTCGGCTGCATGGGCATGTCGGCCTTCTACGGCGCGGCCGACGAGCAGGAGGCGCAGCGCACGATCCATCGCGCGCTCGAGCTCGGCTGCAACTTGCTGGACACCTCCGACATGTACGGGCCGCACACCAACGAGCGGCTGGTCGGGCGCGCGATCAAAGGCAGGCGCGAGCAGGTGTTCCTGGCGACGAAGTTCGGCATCAAGATCGAGCGCAGCGAGACCGACGGGACTCCTGTGCGCTCGATCGACGGCCGCCCCGAGTACGTGCGCAAGGCGTGCGACGGATCGCTGCAGCGCCTCGGCGTGGAGCACATCGACCTCTACTACCAGCACCGCGTGGACCCGAACACGCCGATCGAGGACACGGTGGGGGCGATGGCGGAGCTGGTGGCCGCGGGCAAGGTCCGCCACCTGGGGCTCTCGGAGGCGAGCGCCGGCACCATCCGCCGCGCGCATGCGGTGCACCCGATCACCGCGGTGCAGACGGAGTACTCGCTGTGGACGCGCGACGTGGAGGAGGAGATCCTGCCGGCGCTGGAAGAGCTGGGGATCGCGCTGGTCGCCTACTCGCCACTCGGCCGCGGCTTCCTGTCCGGGCGCTTCAGCTCGCCGGAGGAGCTCGACGAGGGCGACTTTCGCCGCTCCGGGCCGCGCTTCACCGGCGCGAACCTCCAGGAGAACCAGAAGCTCGTGGGGCGCGTGCGCGAGCTCGCCGCCGAGAAGCAGGTCACCCCGGGGCAGCTGGCGCTCGCGTGGGTGCTGCACCGCGGCGAGCACATCGTGCCGATCCCCGGCACCAAGCGGGTCTCCTACCTGGAAGAGAACCTCGCCGCCGCGGACGTCCACCTGAGCGAGGAGGAGGTCGAGCGCATCGCCGAGGCCGTGCCCGCGGCGAGCGGCGCGCGCTACGACGAGGCGGGCATGCGCAGCGTCAACCTCTGAGCGAGCGGCGGGCGCGGTGGATGCGCGCGCTGACGTCGCTTTCGAGCTTCGGCAGCAGCGCGTTCTCGCGTGCCTGGGTAACGGTGCCGGCCTTGACCGCGGCGGCAAGCGCTGTCTTGCGTGCAGCCACGAGCGCTGCCACGAGGCCCGCTTCTGACTTGCCGGCGGTGGAGGCGGCGATCTGCGCGAGGGTCTTGCCGGCGCGCAGCTGCGCCCGGAGTTCCCGCGTGCCGACGCCCAGGTAGCCGGCGGAGCTCTCGAGGAGTCCGGGCGTGTGCGTCCTATCGACCTCTGCGCTCACGCGCGAGGGCAGGTTCGCGGAGGCCGTCGCAAGCTTCGCGCGCTCCACGGCTTCCAGCGCGTGGATGAGTCCCGCCGCCGACTTGCCGGCGGTGGCGTTCGCGATCTCCGCCAGGGACTTCCCCGGCCGCAGCTCGCTGCGCAGCTGCGCGGGAGTGCTGCCCAGGTAGCTGGCGGCGGTCGTGAGGACACCCATGCGCGCAGATCGGCGTGCACGGTGGTTGCGCGTGCCGTGATGCGTGGCGGGTTCGGCCGCCATCACCACCGCGGCGGTGGCGGCGGCGAGCGCGACGACGACGGCGGCGGCGAGCAGCAGCGTTCGGCTGCGCAGCAGGCGTCTCATGGCGAAGATTGTGCACGAAGCTCCTAAAGACGACGCACAGCGGGTGTAAACGTCAGCGAAAAATCCCGCATGCGGTCAGTGGCCGACGGAGTAGAGGCTGACGCGCGGGCAGTCGCGGGCGAGCTGCCGGGGCACGAGCTCGCGGGCGAGCGGCGCTGCGCGCGGGCCGCGCTGCTCGCGTGGCTGTCGCAGGCCGAGCCGGACGGCGAACGCTAGGGTGGGGACCGCATGCCGCTGATCCCGATGGTCATCGAGCGCACCGCGCGCGGCGAACGCGAGTTCGACATCTACTCGCGGCTGCTCAACGAGCGCATCATCTTCCTGGGCACGCCGATCGACGACCAGATCGCCAACCTGGTGGTCGCGCAGCTGCTGCACCTGGAGAGCGAGGACCCGGAGAAGGACATCTCGCTGTACATCAACTCGCCCGGCGGCAGCATCTACTCGGGGCTTGCGATCTACGACACGATGAACTTCATCAAGCCCGACGTCGCCACCATGTGCGTGGGCGTGGCCATGTCCATGGGCTCGCTGCTGCTGGCCGGCGGCACGAAGGGCAAGCGCGCCGCGCTGCCCAACTCGCGGATCCTCATCCACCAGCCCTCAGCCGGCTTCGAAGGCCAGTCCACGGACATCGAGATCCACGCGCGCGAGATCCTCAACGTGCGCGAGCGGATCGACCAGATCTACTCGCAGCACACCGGCCGCCCGCCGGAGGAAGTGCGCACGGACATGGAGCGCGACCGCTTCTTCACGGCCGAGCAGGCGCTCGAGTACGGCCTCGTGGACCGCGTGCTCGAGAGTCACTGAGCGCG
>JASHYF010000413.1 GCA_030043235.1 Solirubrobacteraceae bacterium
CGCGCGGCGTGGCGCCTCACGCCCAGCGCCACCAGGGCTCGAGGTCGAGATCCCGGGCGATCACCTGCAGGGCGTTGTAGCCCGGCGCGAACGTTATGAACCCATGCGGGTGCTGGGTCGAGCCGCACATGTACAGGCGCTCGACCGGCGTGCGGTAGTTCGCAAGCTCGCGCAGCGGCCGCCTGTCCAGCAGGTTCTCGAGCGCTATCTCGCCCACCATCCAGTCCCCGCCGCGCATGTTCACCAGCTTGCGCGCGATGTCGGCGGGGGTGTCGATCGCGCTGGCGAGCACGGCCTCGCCGATGTTGGGCGCGAAGCGCTGCCAGGTCTCGATGCAGCGCGTGGCGTACGCGTCCTTCACCTCGTCCCAGCTCTCGATGCTCCCGTTCTGCGGTTTGGCCGGGGCGATCTGGCGCAGCAGGCCGGTGAAGCTCCCGGGCGGCGCATCGCGCGCGTCGAACAGGCTGTTGACCGCCGCGTTGGGATGCGGGTCCGGCAGCCGGCCCTGCCTGACTGCCTGCCAGTCGGCGATCAGCTCGGCGGCGCTCGCGTAGCCCAGGTTGATCACCCAGGCACGGTCGACATCCGGGTCGAAGGCCGCGGCTGTGTAGCGCGGTGCGCTGGAGAGCGCGAGGTGCACGGAGAAGAGGCTCCAGGCGGGATGGCGCAGCTCGCCGGTCCTCGCCCGAAGCGCAGCCGTCGAAGGATCGTCCGCAAGCAGCCGCTCGAGCGTCTGCTCGACGTCGATGCTCGACGCGACGAGCTGCCTTGCTCGCACCTCGCGTCCGTCCGCCAGCTCGATCCCGACGGCGCGGCCGTCTGCGACGAGGATCCGCTCGACGTCGCACTGCACGTGCACGAGCCCGCCGTGCCTGACGAGGTCGCGCCAGAGCGTGTGTGCGAGCCGGTGCGAGCCGCCCAGGCAGAGCTGCCAGTTGTCGATCTTGCCGACCAGCAGCGGAAAGCCGATCGCCAGTCCCTTGGAGTCGGTGGCGTAGCCGCAGATGGCCGCATGGAAGGCGAGATGCGCCTTCACCGCGTCGCTCTCGAAGTGCCGGTCGAGGAACTGCGCGATCGTCGAGCCGCGCAGCTTCGCCTCCAGGAACTCCGAGCGCTCGTCCAGGCCGAACGTGACGAGCGCCTTGGTGAGGTCGTTGAGCCCCACCGGCGGTCCGTACATGAACGTCTCGAGCATCAGGTCCACATAACTGCGCGCCTCCTCCTGCAGGCGCCGGAAGGTGTCTGCGTCGCGCTCTGAGAAACGCGCGATCGACGCATGGGTGCGCTCGGCGTCGGTATGCACGCACAGCGCCCGGCCGTCGTCGAACACGCTCGCCATCTGCACCTCCGGGCGCACATATTCGAGGCCCTCCTCGGTCAGCTCCAGGTGCCGGAATGCGGGCGCGAGACCGACGAAGGTGTGGTAGTTGGCGTGCACGTTGTGCAGGAACCCCGGCAGCGTCAGCTCCTCCGTGCAGAGCCCGCCGCCCTCCTCGCCGCGACGCTCGAACACGCCGACCGACAGTCCCGAGCGGGCCAGGTAGGCGCCGAGCGTGAGCCCGTTGTGGCCCGCGCCGATGATCACCGCGTCGAAGCTCAGCTCGCCGTCCGCGCCGCCGCGCGCGCCAGGCGCGCCGGGGGCGGCCATGCTGGCCTCGCCGGTCACCCTGCGCTCACCGTCGCGCCCCCGTAGGGCGGCCTGCCCCTGGGCCAGTCGGTTTCGAGCCGCTGTACGTAGAGCTCGACGATCTCCTTCACCAGCTCCGCGTGGCGCAGCAGAAAACTCATGTCGCCGGCGATCTCGATGCCGCCTTCCAGGCCCGCATCGACCGGGTCGCGCTGGCCGGCCGCGACCTCCTCGAAGACGAGCGCCGGACCGGAGAAGCGGAAGTCGAGCTCACGCGGCCCGGGCGGCCCCTCGCTCGTCTCGAGCCTGGTGCAGCGCCCATCCTGCAGGTGCAGCAGCACGTGCAGGCCCTCGTCCTCGGGCACATAGGGCGACGCGCTGTCCCCTTCGATCCGCAGGTAGATGCGCCACAGCCCCGGCGGCGCACGACCGGGCAGGCCCTCGTCGGAGTTGATCAGCTCCGCCCACCGGGCGAGCCACGCGGCGGAGAAGACCTCGGCCATCAGTAGACCTCGGCCATCAGTAGATCCTCCCGTTCGCTTCCCACAGCTGGGCGAGCCCGTGGTCGGAGGCAATCGCCTTGTAGGCGTTGTAGCCACAGCCGGCGTGGATCCCGCCCCCCGGGTGGCTGGAGGCGCCGCACAGGTAGAGGCCCTCGATCTCGGTCCTGTACTGGGCCGCCTCCGGGAACGGGCGCGAGGAGTTGAGTTGGTCGATCGCGAACGCGCCGTTGGAGAAGTCGCCGAAGCGCATCCTGTTCTTCGAGTCCATCTGATCGGGCGTGTACAGGCGACTGGCGAGCACGGTCGAGGGGTTGATGTTGGGCGCGTACCGCGACCACACCTCGAGGAAGCGATCGTTGTAGGTGCGCCTGATCTCATCCCAGCCCTGCTCGTCGAGGCGGTCTGCGGTCGGGAAGAAGAACCAGCCGGTCGCCACGTGCCTGCCCGCCGGCGCCTGGCTGGGGTCGAACAGGGAGTTCACCCACATCCCCGCGCCGGGCTGGGGGATGTGCCCGCCATAGGCCGCCCTGATGTAGTCCAACATCTGGTCGGGCTCCTCGAACCCGACCACCGTGTAGAAGCAGCGGTCGATCTCCTCGTCGAGGTCGGCTGAGCGGTAGTGGGGCGCCTCGGTCAGGCACCAGGCGGTCGTGGCGAGCACGTGACTGGGGCCGTAGCGAAAGTGCTCCGCGCGCCTGCGCCAGAGCTGGGAGAGGTTCTCGCCGCCCACCATGTCGAGCAGCGTCTGACCGACGTCCACGCTCGAGGCGACCACGTGGCGCGCCGAGAACGTGCGGCCGTCGGTCGTCTCGGCGCCCGTCGCGCGGCCGTCGGAGAGCACGATCTTGGAGACCTCCGCCGACTCCAGGAAAGTCACGCCCTCACGCAGGCAGGCCTGGGTCATCGCGTGCGCGAGGGTGTGCGTCCCGCCGATCATCAGCTTCCAGATCGCGGACAGCCAGAGCACCGACATCACGAATGCCGTGCCCCCCGCCTCCATGTCGACCGGCGTGCCCCACTCGACGCACTCGCGGTAGAGCAGCATGCGCAGCTCCGGCGTCTCGAACAGCTCGTCGATGATCACCTTCGGGGACTTCAGGGTGTAGGCGGGGTCGAGCCCGAGGTGCGCGAACATCGGCGCGATCAGCGGGTTGTCGAGCGGGTTCGGGAGCGCGCCCTGCTCGATCGGCGGCGGCGGGCTGTACAGCGACGCCGCCAGCGCCTGGTCGATCTCCATCGTCTTGCGCTTGAGCTCGCAGAAGGTGTCGGCGTCGGAGGAGGAGTAGCGCGCGATGCTCCTGTGGGTGCGCTCGAGCAGGTCGGGGCGGTGGATGATCAGCGGCGGGCGACCGTCCGCGAACGTGATCCCGCACTGGGCCTCCGGGTAGACCCAGCGGCTCCCCATCCGCTCCAGGTGGAAGTCCTCGTAGAAGGGCATGTAGTCGAGGAACTCCATGAACTGCGCGTGCAGGTTGTGGTAGAAGCCCGGGATCGAGGGCTCCTCCGTGTTCAGGCCACCGCCCTCCTCGTGTCTGCGCTCCAGCAGCGCGACCGACCAGCCGGCGCGCGCCAGGTAGGCGGCCAGACAGAGGCCGTTGTGCCCGCCGCCCACCACCAGGGCGTCGTATGTGGAAGGCGGTCCGCTCATCCCTGCCCCGCGTGCCGGCAGCTGGCCGGTTCCGCCGGCGGCTCGGAAAGGGCGCCGCCGTGTGAGGCCGCGGCTTCTGAGCGCTGCATGGTCACCGCCAACGTACAGCACGAAATCGCCTTCGGAGCTTCCATCCCTACAGATGTCGGGTGTTCGCCATGCCACACCGCTGGTACCACTTCAGCTAGTCCGAGAGAAGGTGGTCCGATGGAGGCAAAACGACTCACAGGAGCGCTGTCGGACCCGGGCGCGAGCGCCTGGGCGCAGGCCGCGGTGGAGCACGTGGCGCTGAGCTCGGCTCCGCTCGCCGATCAGCCGTCGCGCTACGCGAGGAGCTCGTGGGCCGACCGCCGATACGGCCTCGTGCGCGACCTGCGGATCCAGGCCGCCCATGATGGAGAGAGCTTCTACCTGCGGCTGGAGTGGTCGAGCCCGACTCGCGAAGCCCGCGACGCGCAGGAGAATCCGTTCTCGCATCCTCTCGAGGGTCCAGATGCGTTCCCGGACTCCGTCGCAGTGATGTTCCCGTCCAACGGCGACGCCCAGCTCGAGACGAAGGGCTGCGAGGGGGCTCCGGTCGAGATCTGGCGCTGGGCGGAGGGCATGCCGGAAGTGGTCGAGGATCTCCTGGCCACCGGCTTGGGCACCCTTCGCCCGGCCGATGGCGGCAGCGGTCTGTGGGCGCGTTCCGGCGCCAAGGGGTCGCGCTGGCAGGTCGTCTTCGGCCGGCCGCTCGCCTGCGAGCAGGACACGCCACCGCGGCTCGCGCCCGGAGCGAGCACCCTCATGGCCTTCGCCGTGTGGACGGGGGCAAATCAGGAAAGAGCGGGCATCAAGTCCTACTCACAGCGCTGGCTCGACCTGGCGCTCGAGCGGTGAGGAGCGATCACGTGAGCACACAGGAGCAAGCCAAGCTCGAGCACCAGCTCGCGATGGTGTTCGACCTCAACAAGTGCATCGGCTGCCAGACGTGCTCGGTCGCGTGCAAGGTCCTGTGGACGCGCGAGGAGGGGATGGAGCATCAGTGGTGGGCCACCGTCAACACGCAGCCCGGCCGGGGCACGCCCAAGGACTGGGAGCAGATGGGCGGTGGCGAGCGTGGAGGCGTGCCCGTGCCCGGCCACCTTCCGAGCAGGGAGGAGTTCGGGGGCGGCTGGGAGTACGACCTCGACCGGCTCTTCTACGGAGGCAAGGGCTCGGCCGAGACGCTGCGCCCGGCGAACGGCTCGCCGCAGTGGGGGCCGAACTGGGACGAGGACCAGGGCGCGGGCGAGTACCCCAACGCCTACTACTTCTACCTGCCGCGGATCTGCAACCACTGCACCAACCCGGTCTGCGTGGAGGCGTGTCCACGGGGGGCCATGTACAAGCGCCCGGAGGACGGAATCGTCGTGCGCGACGAGGATCGCTGCCGCGGCTACCGGTTCTGCATGGAGGCCTGCCCCTACAAGAAGATCTACTACAACCACGTTCGCAACGTCGGGCAGCAGTGCATATTCTGCCTGCCGCGGATCGAGCAGGGAGTCGCGCCTGCGTGCGCGCGTCAGTGCCCCTCGCGCCTGGTCTTCGTCGGCTACCTGGATGACGAGAGCGGACCGATTCACAGGCTCGTGAACGAGTGGAAGGTCGCGCTGCCGCTGCACCCGGAGTACGGCACCGCCCCGAACGTCTTCTACGTACCGCCGCTGTCGCCCCACCGCCTGGCGCCGGATGGCTCGATCGACACCTCGGCGCCGCGGATTCCCGTCGAGTATCTGGAAAGGCTGTTCGGCTCGCGCGTGGGCGCGGCGCTCGACAAGCTCAAGGCCGAGATCGAGGGGGTGCGTGGCGGAGGCAGCTCGGAGATGCTCGACACGCTGATCGCCTATCAGTGGCATTCGCTGTTCGGAGGATTCACGACGGATCCCGCCGAGCTCGTAAGGGCCGAGCCGGCGAACGGGGGCGAGTGAGATGTTCGGGTTCTCCCTGGTCGGGCTGGACATCAAAGAGACGGGCGTGGATGGCCTCGAGGAGCCGCAGGACGGACCGGAGGTCGCGCGCAGCAAGTGCTACGCGCTGCTTGCCTCGGGCTACAACGTGCCCGGCGAGGAGCAGTTTCAACAGCTCTCCGAGGGGGCGCTCGTGGCCGCGCTCGAAGAGCAGCGCGGTGAACTTCCCTACGAGTTCGACTGGGCGATCGAGCCCATGCCGGCGGACTGGTCGCGTGACGAGCACGAGGCCGAGTTTCTGAGGCTGTTCGAGGTGGGGGCGGGCGGGCCGCCCTGCCCACTGTACGGCGGCGTCTGGAGCGCGGACCGAATGAGGGCGATGGAGGAGGTGATGCGCTTCTACAAGTACTTCGGGCTCAAGCTGTCCGACGAGCGCCGGGTCCCGCCCGACCACCTCGCCACCGAGCTGGAGTTCCTGCACTACCTGACCTTCCGCCAGGCCGCCGCCTCGCTGGCGCAGATGGCGGCGTCCTATCGCAGGGCGCAGCTCGACTTCATCGGGCGCCAGCCCGGACGCTGGGTGCCCAAGCTCAAGGAGCGCCTCGACGGGCTGGAGGCCCCCGCCTTCTTCACCAGCCTCGTCGACGCCACCGCGCGCTTCCTCGTGGCCGACCACAAGCACCTGGCCGAGGAGGCCGAGGCGCCGGCGCCGGCGACGGCGTCGGCCAAGCAATGAGACGCTGAGGGGAAGGGGCACGTGCAACCCCCACCCGCCGGCATGGAGCACCACCGCGAGCGGCTTCGGTTCGAGCGCGTCGCGTGGGGGACGCACTGCGCCAACTGCCTCGCGATGTGCCCGTACAGGGTGTTCACGAAGGACGGCCTGGTGGTCTACGAGGAGCCCGCCGGCAGCTTCGCGCAGATCGAGGCCGGCGTCCCCGACATGAACCCGATGAGCTGCCAGAAGGGCGCGGCGTGGAGCCAGCAGCTCTACAGCGCCGACCGGCTGCTGTATCCGCTGGTGCGCGAGGGCGAGCGCGGCTCGGGCCGCTGGAAGCGGGTGAGCTGGGACGAGGCCCTCACCACCGTCGCCGACGCGATCATCGACACGATCAAGCAGGAGGGGTCGGAGTCGGTGGTGTTCGAGGAGACGACCGAGGGCGGGCTCGTCTGCTGGGCCGCCTACCTGCGTTTCGCCTCGCTGATCGGCGCGATCAGCCTGGATGGCAACGGCCTCATCAACGACTTCCTGATCGGCCAGTACCTCACCTTCGGCAAGTACAGCATGGCCTCCTCGGTTGACGACACCTTCCACTCCAAGCTGATCCTGATCTGGCACTCGAACCCGGCCTCGACGAGCATCCCGTATCACCACTACATCACCGAGGCGCGCTATCACGGGGCGGAAGTCGTCAACATCGCGCCGGACTACAACCCGTCCTCGATTCACGCCGACCGCTGCGTGCCGATCGAGCCCGGGACCGACGCTGCGCTGGCGCTGGGCATGTGCCAGGTGATCGTGCAGGAGGGGCTGGCCGACCTGCGGTTCGTCTCCGAGCAGACCGACCTGTCGCTGCTCGTGCGCACCGACAACGGCCGCTTCCTGCGGGCGGCGGACGTGCAGGAGGACGGCGCCCAGGACCACTTCTACTGGTGGGATGCCAAACGTGGCCTGGAGCCGGCCACGCGAGGGACGCTCGAGCTCGACGGCGTGGACCCGGTTCTCAGCGGCGCCTTCGCGGTCGAGTGCAGGAACGAGGGCGAGGGCGGACCGGCGACGGTCGAGGTGACGCCCGTGTTCGCCCTGCTGAAGGAGCGTCTCGACGCCGCCTACACGCCGGAGCAGGCGAGCGAGGCCTGCGGCGTGCATCCCGAGGTGATCCGCGAGCTCGCGCGCAACGTGGCGCGCCTGCCGACCAAGATCCTGGCCGGCTACAACACGCCGAAGTACTACCACGGCGATCTCATGGAACGCTCGATGCTGCTGCTGCTGGGGCTGACCGGCAACTGGGGCCGCAAGGGCACCGGCATGACGGGCCTGTGCGTGGTTGGCCCCGACGGCTACTTCCTCTTCCAGCTCAAGCAGAAGCCCGGACTGCTCGAGACGGAGCAGATCGTGGCCGGCGTCGGCGCGGCGGTCGAGGCGGCGAGGGAGCAGACCCCGGGCATCGGCGAGGAGCAGGCCGGGCTGCAGTTCCTGCAGGCCGCCGCGGCGCAGGGCACCTCCACGCCGCCGCTCTTCTTCTGGTACCACCACTGCGGCTACCGGGAGGTGTGGAACAGTCGCGAGTGGAACGACCCGGAGATGCCCCGGCCCTTCGACGACTACTTCCGCGAGGCGACCGAGAAGGGCTGGTGGGCAGGCGTCGCGCGCCCGGGCCCGGAGTCCGAGCCGCGCGTGCTGTTCGGCGTCGGCACCAACACGCTGCGACGCACCCGCGGGGGGCGGCGCATGCTGCTGAAGAACCTGTGGCCGAAGCTGCGTCTGATCGTGTCGGTCGACTGGCGCATGAGCTCGACCGGCGCCTGGTCGGACGTCGTCCTGCCGGCCGCACCCCAGTTCGAGCGACCGAATCTCCAGTACACGCTCACGAACTCCTTCCACCTCGGCTTCTCCGACCAGTCCGCAGCCAGGCAGGGCGAGTCCAAGTCGGAGTGGGAGATCTTCCGCACGCTCTCCGAGAGGCTGGCCGAGCGCGCGGTGGAGCGGGGCGTCACCGAGTTCCGCGACGGCCGCCGCCAGACGCGACGGCTGGACAACCTCGCCGACCAGTTCACCTCACGCGGAGCGTTCGTGGACGAGCATGCGGTTCTCGACGAGTGGATCCGCGACTCGAGCGCGACCGGCATGCTGCCCGCCGGCACCAGCCTCGACACGATGCGCGAGAGCGGTTCGACGAGGTTGACGGGGCTCGGGATCTTCCCGATGGGCCTCGGGGCGGCCGCCGACGTCGCCGGCGACCAGACGGTGACCGCGTTCTCCTGGCACGCGCAGAGGAAGCTCCCCTACCCGACGCTCACGCAGCGCGCCCAGTTCTACATCGACCACCCGTGGTTCATCGAGGCGGACGAGGCGCTGCCGCGCCACAAGCACACTCCGAGGATGGGCGGCGAGTACCCGCTGCTGGTGACCTCCGGGCACAGCCGCTCCTCGATTCACTCGACCAACATGAGCAACCGGGTGCTGCTCGGGACCCATCGCGGCAGGCCGGTCTGCACGCTGAGCCCGCTCGATGCACAGCCGCGCGGGATCCGCGATGGGGACGACGTGCTCGTGCGCAACGACTGCGGCTCCTACCAGGTGTCGGTGAAGCTCTCGCCCTCCGTGCGGCCCGGGCAGGTGATCCTCTACAACGGCTGGGAGCCCTTCATGCACAAGGATTGGAAGGGCGGCAGCGAGATCGAGCCCGGGATGATCAAGTGGCTGCACCTGGTCTCGCGTTACGGACACCTGCGCTACCTGCCCTTCAACTGGCAGCCGGTGCCCAGCGACCGCGCCGTGTACGTAGAGGTCGAGCTGGCGCGTCAGGTGCAATCCGCAACCTCCAACGGCCGAATCAAGGAGGCCACATGAACTACCAGACCGAGACCGCGCCGGCGGCTGGCGCCAACGCAGACGCCGCCGCCACGGCGACCCCCGAGTCCGAGCGCGATCGGCTGGGGCGCGCATTCGACGCCACGCCACCGTTCTTCAAGCTGCTCTCGACGCTGCGCACGCGGCGCGTGGGGCTCGGCTACCGCTGCGAGACCGGGGAGCCGGAGGTGCTCGAGTGGTCGAGCGGCAAGACCGTCAAGCAGGCGAAGGGCCCGCTGGCGTTCGCCTCGGCGCACGCCCCGGTGGCGCTCTCGGAGCTGGAGGAGGCGCTGATCTGCTGGGCGGCCTGCGGGCCCAACGGGATCGCGCTGGCGGACATCCCGTTGCACGGCAACCTCTCGAGCCTGCTCAGCTGGGCGGGACGGACGGTGCCCGGCGGAGACTCCAACGCCTCGATCGACCTGTTCGTGGTCAACGACCGCGGCACGCACGTCTACCGGCCCGGCGAGGACCGCTCGGGCCCGATCGAGATCCGCTCGCCCGAGGACTACGCCAAGGTGCTCGAGTTCTACCGGGCGGGCCTCGTGCAGGTGTCCGACCGGCGCCCGGACATCGGCTGGCATGCCGCGCCCGAGGACACTCGCTCGGTCGACATGATGAGCCCGGCGCAGTACAACGTCAACCGGCCCGGCAGCACGTGGTTGATCCCGGTCGGCGACGTCGGGCTGGAGTGGTTCAACCTGCTGTTCTCCTGCTATGAGTGGTGGGGAACGTTCCTGGCCAAGCCCGAGGACTTCTCGCCCGCCGGCTGCGACATGTGGGTGAAGCCGGGCTTCATGGAGACGGGCTGGCCGATCCCGTCGTTCGACGAGATGGTCGCGTTCGAGCACGCGAGCCAGGCTGGCGCGCTGCAGCAGAACGTGCGGCTGGCGTGCGAGGCGCTCGGGCTGGGGGCGTGGAGGCTCGGCGTGTACTCGAGCGACATGGTGCTGGGCGGCTTCCCCGACGTGGCGAGGGGGCTCGGCTTCAACTACATGGAGCGCGACGCAGAGCGCAACCCGGCGGCGGTGATGACCGCGACCGGCCTCCCGGGAGTGAAGGAGGCGGTGGTGGTGCCCTCGGAGCGGTTCCCGACGGCGCAGAGCGCGGTGCACTACGTCAAGGAGCTGCGCTACCGGCCCGGCGGTCCGCTCTCCCAGCAGCACAACTACGCGCTCGAGCACGGCGGGCCGTACAGGCCCGAGGTGATGGAGGAGGTGCTCGAGCACCCCCGCGCGCACATCTCGGCGGAGTGGGTCGAGACCGCTGTGCTCCAGACCGTGCAGTACGTCGTAGACACCTACGGATGCGCGCCGGCGTTCACGAACCCGCTGCACGCGCACACCTCGATCCAGGTGCACCACCTCGACGTCGACTTCTACCGCCGCTTCCAGGTGTCCGCGAACGGAGGCGGCGAGCCCTACGCGGTCACGCCGCAGATCAGTGAGCACTTCGCCACCTGGCACCCCGGCGAGCCGGACCCCTACGCCGAGAGCGAGGCGCAAGCGTGAACCTGAATCTCGAAGTCCTCTACCAGGCGCTTCACGACCTGGCCTTCGCGGTCTACATCGGCGGGCTGTTCTACGCGGAGATAGTGCTGACGCCGGCGGCGGGCGCGGTCGCGCCCGCGCAGGCAGCGGTGGTCATGCGCAAGGCGGGCGACCGCCAGCTGATCATCGCGTGGGCCTCGCTGCTGGTGATCCTGATCACGGGCATCCTGAGGCTGGGCCACTTGCACGTGCTCGCGTTCCCGGGCACGTTCTTCCTCGCGCCCGGCATCGCTTCGATCGCGTACGGGCACACGATCTTCACGATGTTCGGGCTGTGGTGCCTGCTCGCCGCGCTCGGTCTCGTGATGACGTTCGTGCTGAGGCCGCGGCTCATCGGCAAGATCGATCCGACGCTGTCGCGGCCCGAGCGGGAGCGCCGCCAGGAGCAGATGGTCGGCGCGGCGCGCTGGATGTCGATCGTGCTGCGCGCAGATCTGCTCGTCGCCGTCGTGATCGCCGTGCTCGGTGTCTCGCTGGCCTCCGGAGGACTGGTGTGAGGGGTCCTGAGACGAGCGTTCTCGCGGTCCAGCTCGAGCGCCCCGGCGCGGGCTTCCTCGAGCTCTCGCGCGAGGCGCTCGCGGGCTATGCGCAGGCGCTCGGGCATGCCTGGAGCGTGCTCGGCGTGGGCGCGGGCGACCGGGTCGTGATCTACGACTACGGCTCGAGCCCGGTCGCCTATCTTGCCTCGCGGGCGTTCGCGCCCCACCTCGAGCGGGGCGCCGCCGAGCGCACGCTCGCGACCGCGCTGTGCGTGGACGGGCTTTCCGACAACGTCACGCGGTTCGCGCACGTCCTGCGCCACTTCGAGCCGCGCTTCGTGTTCGTTCGGGCCGAGCTGGTCCCGCTGCTGGTCGCCGGGCCGACCGCGGTGCCCGTCGCGCAGCGCGCGGCGAGGCTCGTGGTCAGCGCCGACGGCGATGCTCCCGCGCCCGGCGAGCGCGCCTGTTGGGAGCGCGGCTGGCACGGCGGCCTTTCGCTGCTCGCGCGCTGCGACGCAGCCGCCTTCGTCGCGGCCGAGTGTCCGCGCTGCCGCGCGCTGCGGGTGCCGGAGGACCTCTACGAGGTGCAGATCGCGTGTGCTCCCGGCGTACGATCGCCCGACGTGCAGGAGCTGCCGATGCTCAGCGTCGGTCCCCGCTTCCTCGACCTCGAGCCCCTCATCACGGAGCTGAGCGTGCTGCCGGCCGCGAACGGCGCAGGCTGTTCGCACGGGGGCTGGGAGCTCGCATGACAGCGACGGCGGGGAACGCCTCGGCGGGGCGCCGCCAGCTCGAGGGCAGCGAGACGGCGCGCATCGCGATGGTGCCCGCGGGGCGCCGCTGCCTGGACCGCGTCGAGACAGCGCCCCGCGAGCGCCTGGAGACCATGGCGCTGGCGCGTCTGCGCGAGGTGCTCGACACGGCCCGGCGGCTGCCCTTCTATCGCGAGCGCCTCGCGCACGTGGACCCCGCGGCCATCGAGAGCTTCGAGCACTTCGCCGCGATCGTCCCAACCTTCCGCAAGACGGACCTCATCTCGGAGCTGGAGCGCAGTGGCGGGTACGCCACCGGCATCGAGGCGCTCGGCGAGGCGGGAGCGGCCGCGGTCGTGTTGACATCCGGCACGCTCGGCTTTCCGACCTTCGCGGCGCTCGGCCGGGACGAGTTCGACCACGGCTCTCCGCGCGAGGTGCTGCGCGAGCTGTGGATGGACGGCCTGCGCCCGGGGATGCGCGTCATGTGCCAGTACCCGGCCTGGCATCACCTCAGCATGCTCGACAACCGGGCCCTGGAGTGGATGGAGGCGAAGGTCGTATGCCCGTGGGGGACGTTCGTGCCGCGCTTCGTGGAGCACGCGATCGCGTCGATCGCCGAGCAGCGCCCCGAATACCTGCTCACCGTCACGACGATGTTGCACGCGATCGTCGAGGGGGCGCTGGCGCGAGGCGTGGACGTGCTCGACCTGTTCGAGCCCGTGCGCTACGCGATGGTGGTGGGAGAGCCGATGAGCGTCTGCCAGCGCCAGCTGCTGATCGAGCTGCTCGGACTGGAGGACCTGTTCGAGCGCGCCGGCTCGAGCGACGGGCTGTGGGGCGGGGCGGACTGTCCGGCGCACGCCGGCCACCACGTGTGGCTCGACCACCACCGGGTCGAGGTGCTCGATCCGGATACCGGCCAGCCGCTCGAGGCGGGCCGGCGGGGCGCCGTGGTGGTGACCAACCTGACGCTGGACCGCTCGCTGTACGTGCGCTTCGACACCGAGGACCTCGGCGAGCTGCTCCCAGGGCCGTGCCCGTGCGGCCGCACCCATCCCCGGGTCGAGCTCTACGGCCGCCTGGCCGACTGCGTACGGGTGGAGGGCAGCCTCGTCGCCCCCTACGACGTGCGCGCGCGCGTGGACGAGATCCCGGAGCTGGTCGGCGTGCCGCTCGTGATCGTGCGCGACGGATCCGAGATGGCGCGACTGCAGGTGCGCCTGGACGGCGCCGCCCGCGCCGATTGCCTCGCCGAGGCAGCCGCCGAGCACCTCCGGCTGAGCCTGTGCCTTCCCGTCGAGGTGCGCTGGGGCGGGTGCCTGCCCAGGCGCTGGAAGGCGCGCATGACCACCGACAGCGCACGCGACCCCCTCGGAGGAGCGCAGTGGCGAAGACGATAGCGATCAACCCCTCGTGGTACTGGCCGGACGACGTGCCCCGTCTGATGGGGGTTCCGCCGATGTTCTGCGACAGGCTCATGGCCGAGCGCTGGTCGCGTCGCCGGCCCGAGGTGACGGCGCTCGTCGACGGGCACGGCGCTGTCACCTACGCCGAGC
>JASHYF010000414.1 GCA_030043235.1 Solirubrobacteraceae bacterium
CCCCGCGTTCGTACCCGAAGGCAGCCGACTCTTCGGCCAGCGCGACTTCTTCGCCCGCTTCGAGATCACCTTCCGACGTCATCTCGACCCGCCGACGTTCACCCTGAGCTACTGACGCGACGCGGCGCCCGTCCGAGACGAGTGCCTGCGCCCGTGAGTGCCCCACGCGGAGATCGGCCGGGGCACCGTCCATCGGACGTTCGAGCGGGCGTTGCCGTCGGTCAAGAAGACGACAGCATGGCCCGATATTCCAACATGCCGACGCATCAGGAATACTCGTGGGAGCGAGACGAGCGACGCCGACGCGGCCCCCGGCGTCCGCGTCGAGGATCGAAAGTGTTCTCGTGGCTTCTCTGCATCGGTGTGCTGATAGCGATAACAGCCGCCATCCTCAACGGGCACCGAACAGCTGGCCTCGGGCCAACCGGCACCGCGGGCGCCCGGTTCGCTCGCGAGCTGACGCTGGAGGACTTCGAGCCGAGGCCACTCGCCCGTCGATTGCCGATGCGCATAGATACGCTCGAAGAGCGCCCAGCTGCTGGCTCGACGATCACCACGAGACGTCACCCATCGCACAAAGCAGCGCCCGTCCGGGCGCTAGCTCGGACGGACATAAAACCAACGGCTATTCACACAATGCCTGTCGGCTCTCCTCCTCGGCCACTACGAGGGGGTCGTTCATGAGCTCCTGGTAGACGATCTCACAGATGAGGTCGGCTACGAACGAGCGCGCTGTGTCCGAGCTGGAGACGATGTCCTCGCTGTCGCGCTCGAGGACGATGTCTTCGCTTGCTCGCATCACGTCGACTGCGATCGCGACTTGGGCGTCGATCGACAGGCCTTCATAGACCTCATTTGCGACAACGCTGATCGAGTTGATGTGGCGGCAGCTCTCGCTGATCGTACGCGCCGCGCTCCGAGAGAAGAACACGCGCCGCACCTCCTCGACGAGGCGCCGCAGACTCTCCCCCTGGAACTCATGGACAGCATCGGGGTCGAACATGGCCCTCCCGATATCGTGGTGGGCAGGTATAGGGTTCTGAGATCGCGCCTCGTCCACCGCCGGGAGCGAGGCAGCAATGTCCCCCAGGCGCTGCGAGCAGACGACTCCCGCGGCGGCCATGAAGGCGTGCACGCCGGAATCAGCCGTATCGCATGGGAGACTCAGCCGATGAAGCTCGATACCGCTCAGCGCGAGGAGGCGCGCCAGATCGCCTCAGAGCTCGCCCAGATCGCTCGCTAAGGCGACGTGCTCGCAGGCACGATCACTGAACGCCTGACACTTCGCGGCAGGCCGAGCTGCGCCTGCCACAGCGACCCGCCCCGCCGCCACGGTCCCTATTGGCACTGGACCCGCAAGGTCGCTCGCAAGACCGTGGGCGGCTATCTAAGCAAAGAGGAGGCCCGCGAGTGCCAGCGCTGGATCGACAACGACCGGCGCATCCGCGAACTCGTCTCCCGCTCGGAGGCGATCGGCATCGAGCGCCTCCACCCCAGCCAGCGCCACGATTAGGACGCTGACAGTGTGGCCAAACGCCGCTTAAGGTGTGACGAACCAGGCCCAGGGCAAGCGAGCCAAAGCGCGCGGGCAGCGTGCGCAGGCGGGCTTCATCCACACGTCGTTCGCGAGCGCGCTCTCCACGAGCGACCTGCTCGTGCTCGCCGCCTGGGGCCTCGCCGCCGCCTTTGCCGCGCGGCGTTTCAGCTGGCTGCCGAGCGCCGCCACCGGCGTGAGCGGGCGCAGCCCCGGACCGGCCGTCACGTATACTCGCGGAGATGTCGCTCAGGGGGGTTCTACGCCGGACCGGGGCCGGCGTGCGCAGGGGACGGGCACGGATGCCGGCAGTGGCGCTCGGCGTCCTGCTCGCGCTGGCGCTCGCCGCCGGCGCGCAGGCGGCGACGTTCGTCGCCTCGCCGTCGGTCGCCGACACGACCGCTTCGAGCAAATGCGAAAAACCGTGCGCGCTGCGACAGGCGATCGCCGACGCGCAGGCGGCCGAAGAAGAAGAGGTCGGCAGGTTCGGGTTCGAACCCAACACCGTGGAGCTCGAGCCGGGCACCTACAAGCTCACCCAGGGCCCGCTGCACCTGGTGCACCCGTTCGAATCCCTGACCGAAGAGCCGCAGATGGTCGAGGGCAAAGGCGCGCGGGCCTACGAAACGGTGATCACCGCGGAAGGCAAGAGCCGTGTGCTAGTCGACGGCAACGAAGGCGGCACCAGCGGGGAAGAGATCGTGGGCGACCTCGTCGTGGAAGGCGGCGACGGCGAGCAGGGCAGCGAGGAAGTGCCCGACGGGTCCGGCGGCGGCATTGCGGTGGAACAGAACGGCCACCTGAAGCTGATCGACGACGCCATCGAACACAACACGGCGGCCAGCAGCGGCGGCGGCATCGAAGACCTCGGCGAACTGACGATCACGAGCTCCACGCTCGCCCACAACGCCGTCACCGGCGGCAGCGGCGTCGGCGGCGGCGTGGCGAGCGCGTACATCGACCACAACGACGTGGTCGACATCGTCAACAGCACGATCGCCTACAACTCGGTCGCCGGCGGCTCGCAGAACGCGGGCGCGGGCATCTACGACGACAGCGCCTTCGACGTGACGAACACGACGATCGCGGGCAACACCGCGCCCGCCCACGGCGGCGGCGGCGCGCTCGCGGCGAGCGAAGCAGCCGGCGCGGGCATCGCCAGCCTCGCCAACGACATCGTCGGAGAAAACAAAGGCCTCAGCGACAGCGAGTGCTCGGGCCGGGCGCCGATCTCCGAAGGCGGCAACGTCTTCGACGACGAAACGTGCGAGAGCAAAACCGTCGGCGAAGGCAAGGAAGACGTGTTCCAGAACCCCGGCCTGGAACAGGAAGGCGACGCAGGGCCGAAGCTCGCCGACAACGAAGGCCCCACCGACACGATCGCCCTCACCTCCTCCTCGCCGGCGCGCGGCGCGGGGATCCTCGAATTCTGCCCGAGCGAGGACCAGCGGGGCGCGGCCCGCCCGCAGAAGACGAAATGCGACTCCGGCGCCTACCAGTACGGGGTGAAGGAACTCGTCACCGTCAAAGCCACCGTGCAGCCGACGGGCGCCGGCACGGCGCTCGCGCACTCGACGATCGCGGAAGCCGACTGCGCCGGCGCGGAATGCACCGTCCCCAAGCTGGCGGGCGGCACCGTCACGTTCACGGAGACCCCGGCGAGCGGCTACGGGTTCGTGGAATGGACGGGGTGCTCCAAAGTCACCAGCGGCGTCTGCGAAGTGGACAACGACGGCAGCGACCACACCGTGCAGGCCGTCTTCGTAGAGCGCTACACGGTGAGCGTCGCCACCAGCGCCGAACACACCGTCGCGGTGGAGGAGGCCCCGGGTCCCCACGCGGAATGCGCGCCGGACGACAAAAGCTGCACCGTCGACAAGGGCGAAGCGGTGACGCTCGTGGCGGAAAGCGTGAACAAGCCCGAACTGGGGTTCGCGGAATGGACCGGGGGCACCTGCACGACCGCAGATCCCTGCCAGATCGAACACGTCGAACGGGACGAGACCGACACCGCGTACTTCGTGCTCGGACCGCCGTCGGTCCCGTCCAAGACGAGCGTGTACTACCTCTCCCAGACGACGGGCGACGGCGACGGCGGCTACAGCGCCGCGACGGCCTTTCACAGCACGCAGGAACTGTCGATCGCGCTCGAACACCGCAGCGAACAGCAGGAAGCGGCGAGCCCCAACATCGAGATCCTCGCCGCCGAAGGCAGCTACGGGGCGCTCGAACTCACCGACGACCCTGCCGTCTACATCTACGGCGACCTGAACCCGGCCACCTTCCGGCCGAGCGCGCACCCGGCGCACCAGACGACCTTCACCGGTGCGCCGCAGGCGCTGCTCCTGGGCAACGTCGGCGCCGCGACCGTCCAGCGCGCGAGCTTCGTCGGCGAAGCCGGCGGCGGCAGCAGCACCGCCTACGGCGTGCGCGAGACCGGCGGGACGAAAGCGACGTTCGAAGAAGTCGCCATCAGCGCGGGGAGCGGGCAAC
>JASHYF010000415.1 GCA_030043235.1 Solirubrobacteraceae bacterium
CGCGACGCCCGCCGCCGCGTCGGCTACCACGACCTGCAGCACCGGGCGGAAAACCCTTCCTGACCGCTGGCCGGGCCGGCGCTGTCGCGCCTGCGGCAGCGTCAGCTCGCGACGGTCGGTCGCAGCACCGGGACCGTGCGGGTGAGCGTGTGCCGGGCCGCCAGGTTCGTGTCGCGGCGGTGCTCCGCCGAAGTGCGCAGCAGCAGCGCCCGGTCCTGCGCGGCGATCGCGTCGATGATCTGCGGCCACGCCGCACGCGGCAGGTCGTGGCCCATGCCGTCGATGCTCATCAGGCGCGCTCCGGGTATCGCCCGCGCGGTGGCGCGCCCGCCGGAGGGACCCACGAGCGGGTCGGCGCTGCCGTGGATGACCAGCGTGGGCGCCGTGACCGCACGCAGCTGCGCCGTGCGGTCGCCGGAGGCGATGATCGCGGCGAGCTGGCGCCCCGGACCCCGGGGGTCGTGGTCGCGGTCGTAGCTCAGCGCGGCGGTGGCGCGCAGGTCGTCCACGTCCTGGGGCAGGCGGCGCGAGCCGATCGTGGTGAACACGCGCTCCATGTGCGCGATGAACGCCTCCCGCCCCGCGGGGGCGCGGCGCAGGAAGATCGAGTACACGCGCAGCGACGGCTGCCCGCTGCGGCGGCTGCCGGTGTTGGACATGATCGACACCAGCGAACGCACGAGCTCGGGGTGGCGGGCGGCGAGCGTCTGGGCGATCATGCCGCCCATCGAGGCGCCGACGACGTGCGCGGGCGCGAGCTCGAGCTCGCGCAGCAGCCCGGCGGTGTCCTCGGCCATGTCGGCGAGCGTGTAGTGCGCCGCACGGCGCGAGCGCATCAGCAGCTGCGCGGTGCTCGGCGGTCGTCCGCTCACGTGCGTCGAGCGCCCGATGTCGCGGTTGTCGAAGCGCACCACGTGCAGGCCGCGTGCGGCGAGCTCTTCGCAGAAGTCCACCTGCCAGGCGATCATCTGCGTGCCCAGCCCCATTATCAACAGCGCGGCCGGGTCCGACCGCTCGCCGAAGGTCTCGTAGCAGAGGGTTATGCCCCTGCCCACGTCGCAGAACTGCTCGGACACGATCGACGAACTCTAGCGGCGCCTGTGCCGCTGGCGCTTCGCCGATCGTTAGTAGGATCGAACGCAATGGCGGCCACACCGCAGTCGACCCGCCACGCAGCCACCGGCGATGCTGGGGCTGGCGCGACGATGCTCGAGGAGGCTGAGGTCCGCAAGCTGTCGATCGACACGATCCGCGGGCTGTCGATGGACGCCGTGCAGAAGGCCAACGCGGGGCACCCCGGCACGGCGATGGCGCTTGCGCCGCTCGCCTACACGCTGTTCCAGCGCTTCCTGCGCGTCAACCCCGCGGGCACCGAGTGGCCGGACCGCGACCGCTTCGTGCTCAGCTCGGGTCACGCGTGCGTGCTGCAGTACTCGCTGCTGCACCTGTGCGGCTACGGGCTCGAGCTGGAGGAGCTCGAACAGTTCCGCCAGTGGGGCTCGCGCACGCCCGGGCACCCCGAGCGCGGCCACACCCCGGGCATCGAGGTCACGACCGGCCCGCTTGGGCAGGGCTTTGCGAACGCGGTAGGCATGGCCATCGCCGAGCGCTTCCTCGCCGAGCGCTTCAACCGCCCCGGACACGAGGTGGTCGATCACCGCACCTACGCGATCTGCTCGGACGGCGACATGATGGAGGGCATCAGCCAGGAGGCGGCCTCCATCGCGGGCCACTTCGAGCTCGGCAAGCTGGTCGTCTGCTACGACGACAACCACATCACGATCGACGGCACCACCTCGATCTCCTTCGACGGCGAGGACCACTCAGCGCGCCTGGCGGCGGACGGGTGGCACGTGCAGCGGGTGGAGGACTCCGAGGACCTCGACGCGCTGGACGCGGCGATCGCGGCGGCACGCGATGAAACGAAGCGCCCATCGTTCATCGCGATCCGCTCGCACATCGCCTATCCGGCCCCCCACGCGGTGGACACCGCCAAGGCGCACGGCGCGCCGCTCGGCGAGCAGGAGGTGCGCGCGGCCAAGCAGGCGATGGGCTTCGATCCCGAGCGCAGCTTCTGGGTGGACGAGCGCGTGTACGAGCACATGTCGCTGCACGAGCGCGGCGCCTCTGCGCAGCGCGAATGGCAGGAGCGCTTCGACGCCTGGCGCGAGGCCCAGCCCGAGATCGCCAAGGACTGGGACCGCGCATGGGCGGGGCGCCTGCGCGACGGCTGGCGCGAGTCGCTGCCGAGCTTCGGCGCCGGCGAGCAGATCGCCACGCGCTCGGCCGGGCAGAAGGTGATGGCCGCCTTTGCCGAGTTCGCCCCCACGATGATCGGCGGCGCCGCCGATCTCGTGGAGTCCACGAAGACGCTGTTCGACGGCGGCGGCGAGTTCTCGCCGGTGCACGCCGGCCGTAACGTGCCGTTCGGCATCCGCGAGCACGCGATGGGCGCGATCGTCAACGGCGCCGCCGCGCACGGCGGCGTCGTCAAGCCATATGGCTCCACCTTCCTGGTCTTCTCCGACTACATGCGCGGCGCCGTGCGCCTGTCCGCGCTGATGGGCCTGCCGGTCGTGTGGGTGTGGACGCACGACTCCATCGGCCTGGGCGAGGACGGCCCCACCCACCAGCCGGTCGAGCACTACGCGGCGCTGCGAGCGATCCCGCGGCTGTGGGTCATCCGCCCCGGCGACGCCAACGAGACGGCCGCCGCCTGGCGCGTGGCGCTCGAGCGCGAGGACGGCCCGGTGGCGCTGCTGCTCTCTCGCCAGAACGTGCCCGTGCTGGACCGCAGCGCGCTGGCCGCCGCCGGCGGCCTCGAGCGCGGCGCGTACGTGCTGTGGGACTCGCGCGCGGGCGAGAAGCCCGAGATCGTGCTCATCGCCACCGGCGCCGAGGTGCCGCCCACGCTCGCCGCGGCCCGGCAGCTGGCGGATGGCGGTGCGCGTGTGCGCATGATCTCGATGCCGTGCATGGAGCTGTTCGAAGCCCAGCCGCAGGCCTACCGCGACGAGCTGCTGCCCCCGTCGGTCAAGGCGCGCATGGCCGTCGAGCCCGGGGCGAGCATGAGCTGGTGGAAGTGGGTGGGGACCGAAGGCGAGGTGCTCGGCCTGGACCGCTTCGGTGCGTCCGCGCCCGGCACTACCGTGCTGGAGAAGCTCGGCTTCGGCACCGCGAACATCCTCGCGCGCGCCAAGTCCCTGCTCGAAAAGAACGATTGAGAGGAGACCGCGACAATGTCCTCCAACGCATCCACGCCGCTGCAGCGCCTGTCGGCCCTCGGCCAGAGCGTGTGGGTCGACTTTCTCTCGCGTGACTCGATCCGCGGGGGACATCTTCAACAGCTGATCGACGAGTGCGCCGTCGTCGGCGCCACGTCCAACCCGACGATCTTCCAGAAGGCGATGAGCGAGGGCAGCGCCTACGACGAGCAGCTGCACGAGCTTCTGGACAGGGATCCGGCGCCCGGCGTCGAGGAGACCTTCTGGGCGCTCGCAATGCAGGACATCAAGGACGCCTGCGATCTCTTCCACCCCGTCTGGGAGGCCACTGGCCGGCGCGACGGATATGTGTCCCTCGAGGTCGATCCGCGGCTCGCATACGACACGCTGCGGACATACCGCGAGGCGATGCGCCTGCACGAGACCGTCGAGCGGCCGAACCTGATGGTCAAGATCCCGGGGACCAAGCCCGGCCTCGCGGCGGTCGAGGACGTGATCGCGAAGGGCCGCTCGATCAACGTCACGCTGATCTTCTCGCTGCGGCGCTACGCGGAGGTCGCCGAGTCTTACACGCGGGGGATCGAGCGGCTGGTGGCCGAGGGTGGGGACCCGAGCGCGGTGGCGTCCGTGGCGAGCTTCTTCGTGTCCCGGATCGACACGGAGGCAGACAGGCGCCTCGAGGCGCTCCGCGCGCCGGACGAGCTGAAGGGCAAGCTCGCGATCGCCAACGCGCGGCTCGCCTACCGCCACTACCTGGGCGCGTTCAGCGGCCCCCGCTGGGAGTTCCTGGCGGGCAAGGGCGCCACCCCGCAGCGCGTGCTGTGGGCCTCCACCTCGACCAAGAACCCGGCGTACCCGGACACGCTGTACGTGGAGGAGCTGATCGGGCCGGACACCGTCAACACGATGCCCGAGGAGACGATCGAGGCCTACCAGGATCACGGCGACCCCGCGCTCAGGCTGCAGACGCAGGTGCAGGAGGCAGAGCGGCTGTTCGAGGAGCTGGAGCGCGTGGGTGTCGGCTACGAGGACGTCACCGACACGCTCGAGCGCGAGGGCGTCGAAAAGTTCTCCGAGTCTTTCGATCAGCTGATTCAGGCGCTGGGCGCCAAGCGCGAGACGCTCGCGCCGGCGTGAGCCGGTCAGAGCCCGCGGCGCGCGTCGCAGCCACCGGCGCCAGGCGCGAGTCGCTCGCGCCTGCGTGAGCCTCCATCAGGGGTAGGGGATCGGGACGAAGGCGCGGGTCAGGAGCGATCCAGACGGGAACGCCTCGGCGTGCAACGTGAACACGCGGTAGGAAAGTCCTCGATAACGAAAGAGGCCATTGGCGGGGACGGCCGCGAGCGCCGGCCCGGGTGCCGGACCGAGGCTGTCCTTGACGAGCTGCGGGTGGGCGGGGTCGATGTACATCAGCACGTCCAGGTCCGCCAGGCGCCAGGCCAGGCGCTGGTAGCCTTCGTCGTCCTGCATCGAGAGCACGACCTCGCCGATCGTGTGCCCGTGCAGGCGCAGCGTGGCGCTCACCGGGCCGAGCACATAGGGCCCGCCGACGTCCGAGAGCAGATGCCCACCGACGCTCACGCGGATGCGCACGACGTGCTCGTTGAGCAGCGCGTCGATCGCCAGCCTCGTAGCTTGCGGTTCCCGGCGGGCGACCGCTTCGAGCAGTCGCCGGTTGTGCTCCACACGGTGAAGCTGCACCTGCGCCGTATGCCCGATCTCGGCGGCGTAGATGAGTTCCGCGACGTGCTCGAGCGTGTTGACGGTCGTGTCCTCGCTCGTGCGACCGCACAGCTTGGCGATCGACTGGACCGGTATCAGCGCGTATGCACGCGCGCTGCCGGAGGGATAGACGTCGACTGGGAACGACGTGTAGCGGTAGGCGATGCCCCTGCGCGTGAGCGCGCCTTCGTTTGCGAGCCGACCGCCCGGGAGCGTGGGCGAGTCGCCCAGCGCGTGACCGTGCGCGCGCAGCGCCACGAGCCCGTGGGTGACGCCGCCGGCCTCGGTGAGGAAGCTTTCGTCGTTCCACACGCTCGTGAGATAGCTGGCGACGGGCGCTCCGGTGGCGCCCGTGAGCGTCCCTCGCAGGGGCGCCAGAGCGGGGGCGCCCAATTCGATGAACGGCCGCGCCCCGCGCATGACCGTCACGTCGGTCATGTGTCCGGTCGCCAGGAGCGAGCGCGCGGCTGCCTGGGCGGCGGCGCGATTGTCGCTGCTCACGGCCGTGCGCAACGCCTTGGAGGTCGCGATCATGTAGCGCGCGCTGGCCGTGCGTTCGCTGATGACGCCCTCGTGATAGACGCGCTGGAGCACCGTCGAGAACGTTGCCAGCACCGCCTTCGAGCATTCGCCCGGCACCTTCGGCGACGCAGCCGCGGAGGCGGCCGCCACGTGCGCGGCTGGAGCTGCGTTCAGCACCGAGCCGCAGCCGTCGAGCGTGGCGGGCGCGAGCACGAGCACGAGCGCGAGCACGCCGCGCGCACGCCAGGTCCGGCCGGCCGAGCGTGAACGGCCAGCCGCGCACCGCCGGTGACCGGCAAGAGGCGTCTCCACGTCCACAACCATCGCTGGCAATCCTAAGTACCTGCTAACTGCGGCGGCGGCCTCGTAGGGGCTCAGAGCGTCTCGCGGGTGCGGGTCGGTGCGTTGCGGATGCGCTCCTGCCGTGCACGAGTCGGCTAGGGTCACGCG
>JASHYF010000416.1 GCA_030043235.1 Solirubrobacteraceae bacterium
ACGTCCGGCTCCCCCTCCGGGGACGATGCGGCCTGCAGGTCCGCGTTGGCGATGATCGTGACGGTGTGCTTGAGATGGTCGAAGACGACGAGCGCGTCGGAGAGCATCAGCGCCATGTCCGGCAGCCCCAGCGGGTCTGCGCTACTGGCGTACTCCGCGCTCTCCGGGTCGCGTTCACCCCAGGGGTTGCCGAGCGGCTCGACGGTGCGCACGAGGTCATAGCCGAAGAAGCCGACTGCGCCGCCGGTGAACGGCACCTGCTCGCCCGCGTCGTCGATCGGCGCCTGGCGAAAGCGCGCGACCTGCTGGGCGGCGAGCGCGTACGGGTCGCCGCCGTCGCCCAGTGACCAGCGCAGCACCGATCGCGGGCGAAAGCCGATGAACGACCAGCGCCCGACCCGCTGCCCCTGGGCGGCGGACTCGAGCAGGAACGCCGGCTCCCCGGGCGCGAGCGCGCGCAGCTTCAGGAACGCCGAGACGGGCGTCTCGCAGTCCTCGATGAAGCTGTAGCGCAGCGGGATCAAGTCGTGCGTGCGAGCGAGCGCGTGCGCACGCTCGAGGCTGGGCTGGGCGCCCTCGGCGCCGGCCGCGGCGGGGCTAGGCGCGACGGCCATCGAGCACGAGCTCGGCGTCGCGGAGGGCGCGTCCACGGCTGCGCAGGAGCACGAGCAGGTGATAGAGGACGTCGGCGGCCTCTTCGTCGACGCGCTCGTCTGACTCTTCGCGGGCGGCGCGCGTGACCTCCTCGGCCTCCTCCATCACCTTCTCGCCGATGCGCGCGGGGTCCTCCAGCAGCGTGACCGTGTACGACCCGCTCGGGCGCTCGCGCGCGCGCTGGGCGATTGTGCGCTCGAGCGCCGGCAGCGTCTCGTACGGTGCGGCGGGCGCCAGCCGGCCGCGGTGAAAGCACGTGCGCTCGCCGGTGTGACAGGCAGGTCCGGCGGGCTCCACGAGCGCGAGCAGCGCGTCGCCGTCGCAGTCCACGCGCAGCGCGCGCACGCTCTGCGCGTTGCCGCTGGTCTCGCCCTTGTGCCACTGCTCGCCGCGCGAGCGGCTCCACAGGTGCAGCTCACCGGTCTCGCGCGTGCGCCGCAGCGCCTCCGCGTTCATGTAGGCGAGCGTGAGCACCTCGCCTGTGCCCCAGTGCTGCACCACGCACGGCACGAGGCCGTCGCGATCGTATGCGACCAACTCGTCGATGGAGTCCACTGCGGGGGCGCTCATCGCCACGATTGTAGGTGTCGCCGTGCGCGCGACGGGTTTGAGCCACACTGCCACGGCGATGCAATCGCTGACCGACCGCAAGCTGCTCGTGATCACCGGCAAGGGCGGCGTGGGCAAGACGACGATCGCCTCAGCGCTGGGGCTGCTGGCCGCGCGCCGCGGGAGACGCACGATCGTGGTGGAGGTGGGCGAGGAGAGCCGGCTGCCTCGCCTGTTCGGCGTCACGGCCCCCAGGCCGGGAGTCGAGTGCAGGCTCGAAGAGCGCCTGTCGAGCATCTCGATCGACCCGGACCGGGCGCTGGCGGAGTGGCTGCAGGTGCTGGGAGGGCGCGTGTCCGGCCGGGTGCTCGCCTCCAGCGGGACCTTCCAGTACTTCGCGGCCGCCGCCCCGGGCGCGAAGGAGCTCGTGACGATGACCAAGATCTGGCGGCTGCTGGGCGAGGAGGCTCCGCGTTCGCGCGCGCGCGCTCACGAGCTCGTCGTGCTCGACGCGCCCGCGACAGGCCACGCTCTTGGCCTGCTCGGCTCTCCCCACACCTTCGGCGCTATCGCCCGCGTGGGACCGATCGCGCGGCAGACACACAAGCTGCAGGAGCTGCTGCAGAGCCCTGCGCGCTCGGCCTACCTTGCCGTGGCGCTGGGCACGGAGATGGCGGTGACGGAGGCGCTGGAGCTCCAGGAAGGGCTGCGCAGCGGGCTCGGGCGCGAGCTCGCCGCCGTGGTGGTGAACGCGCTTTTGCCGCTGCGCTTCACGGCTGCTGAGCTGCGACGCATCGCTTCGCTATCCGAGAGCGCGCCGGGGAACGGCGGCGATCCTCGCAATCTGTCACACATCGCGGGGACGCCCGCCGCGGGCACGGAGACCGAGGCGGTGAGGGCCTCCGCGATCGCTGCGGCGCGAGCGGTCCACAACCGAGCGCGCTTCCAGCGCAATCAGCTCGCGCGCCTGCGCCGCCGCGACTTCGCGGTCCTCGGCGTGCCGTTCGTGTGGGGCGCCGGATTGGACCTCGCGGCTGTGCAACACATCGCCAAGCGGCTCGAGCGTCTGCCTACGTGATGTGCAGCAATCGCCAAGCGGCTCGAGCGTGTGCCTACGCGACGTACAGCAGATCGCCACCTGGCTCGAGCGTGTGCCTATGCGACGTGCAGCAGATCGCCAAGCGGCTCGAGCGTGTGCCTTACGTGATGCCGAGGCGGTCGAGCAGGCGCCCGTCCGCGCGCCAGTCGCGCCGCACGCGCACCGACAGCTCCAGGTGCACCTGGCAGCCGAGCATCCGCTGCAGCGCTCGGCGGGCGGCGATGCCGATGGCCTTGATCATCCGCCCGCGCGCGCCGATCACGATGCCCTTCTGGGAGTCGCTCTCGACCCAGATCGACGCGTGCACGCGCGCGAGCCCCTCGCGCGGCTCTACGACCTCATCGACTACGACCTCGACCGCGTGCGGCAGCTCTTGGAAGGTGCGCCTGATGACCGCCTCGCGGATCAGCTCCGCGAGCAGCAGCTCGCGCGGCTGGTCGGTGCGGGCGCCGGCGGCGAACAGCGGCGGGCCCTGGGGCATCAACGCTGCGAGGTGCTCCACGAGCTCGCCCACTCCGGCGCCGGTGCGCGCCGAGATCGGGAAGACCTCGGCGCCGGCTTGCAGCGCGGCCGCATCCGCGAGCACCGCGGGGAGCGCGCGACGAGACAGGCGATCGATCTTGTTGACAGCGATCGTGACGGGCGCTCGCGCTGTCGCGAGCGTGCTCGCGATGAAGCGGTCGCCGGGGCCGACGCGCTGATCGCCCGCCAGCATCAGCAGGGTCGCGTCGGCGCCTTCGAGCTCCTGGCTGACGCGTCGCGCCATGCGCGCGGTGAGCTCGTCGCGCGGGCGCTGCACTCCGGGCAGATCGACCAGCACGAGCTGGCAGTCGCCGTGCTCGCACACGCCGCGGATCGCGCGCCTGGTGGTCTGCGGCCGGTCTGAGACGATCGCGAGCTTCTCGCCGAGCACGGTGTTGAGGAACGTCGACTTGCCGACGTTCGGCCGGCCGGCGAGCGCCACGAAGCCGCTGCGCGCCACCCCCGCCGGCGCGCGGCGCGCGTCTGCATGCTGCGTTTCGGCCGCCTGCTGTGCTTCGGCCGCCACCCCGCGTGCGAGGAGCTCGTGCTGGAGCGCGAGCATCTGGCCGTCGTCGCGCTCGTGATCCATGCCGAGCAGGTGCAGCATCCCGTGGACGATCGCCTCGCGCACGTCGGCCGTGTGCTCGGGGCAGATGACGACGTCGCCGAGCTCGCGCGGGGGGGCGCACGCCCCTGCACGCGCGCCCCCCGGCGCGCCTGCTCGATGCTCGTCGGCCGGCGGCTCGGGAGCACGACCGGGAGGCTCGACGCCGTCGATCGGGAACGACAGCACGTCCGTGGGGCCCTGCCTGGCGCGGTGGCGGGCGTTCAGCTCGCCGATCCGCGCGGCGCTCACGAACTCGATCGCCACGTGCCCCTCCTCGACGCCCCTGCTGGCGGCGGCGCGCTCACACAGGCGCGTTATCTCCCGCGCGGACGGTGCCTCGGGGGCGAGGCTGGCACCGAGCACATCGACTTCGAACATGGCCGCTCAGGCGCTGTGCACGGCCGCGCGCGGCCCGCCGGCGGCGGGTGCGGACGTCTGGCGCAGCGAGTGCTCGTCGTAGGCCTCGACGATCCGCTGCACGAGCTTGTGACGTACCACGTCCTCGCCCCCGAAGCGAATGAACTCGATCCCCTCGATCGCGTCGAGGACCTCGCCGACGGCGATCAAACCGGACTGCTGCTCGCGAGGCAGGTCCACCTGGGTGATGTCGCCCGTGACGACCATGCGCGAGCCGAAGCCCAGGCGCGTGAGGAACATCTTCATCTGCTCGGGCGTGGTGTTCTGCGCCTCGTCGAGGATCACGAAGGAGTCATTGAGGGTGTTGTGCGTCACCAAGAAGTCCTCTGTGACGTACAGCGAGTCGGCGGCCGCGACCTGGATGCATACGGTCTCCATCTCGCCGACAGGCTCGATCGCGTCGACGAAACGCATCGCTCGCCCGCCTCCAAGCCGTTCGTAGATTTCACGCTTGCGCTGAAGTCGGAACGGCTCCATCCCGGGCCGCAGGCGGATGTCGAGGATGAACGCGTCCGAGCGGTGCGCCACAGGCCGACCGTTCGCGAAGGCGGGCCGTCTTCCAGCGGCTCGGCGCCGGCGCCAGTAGGCGACGCCGCCGAGAGAGCGGACGAGGAAGACGACATCGTCGCGGAGCCGCTGCGAGCACGTCGTGTATTGAATGCGGCACGTCCGAGCTCGCTGCGCAACGGGCCCGCCGTCGCTGTCCAGCAGGCCTTGCAACAGCGCAAGGCGAATGCCTGGCTCGTTGTGGAGATAGGCCTCGGGCACGAACTTCGTCTCTGATCTGGTACCCGCGAGTCCAAGCGCGCGCAGCGCGACGGTGACAGGATTGGCGACGATCACCCCCCCGCGCTGGCCGTGGATGTGGCGAAGCGCGTAATCGAGACCACCCTTGGGGCGCAGCTCGATGCCGTCAAGCGCCTGCTCGAGGGCCACGACGAGCTCGGGATCCGACGTGGTGAAGGCTGGAGTCGTCTTCGTGGCGAGGCAACCGTCGCCGAGCAGGAGCCCGAGGGCATACGGGTCGATCGGAATGGGGCGCGGCTCGAACTCGACCGGCGCCTCGAGGAGCGGAAGCTCAAAGCGGTGCTGATGCGCTGTACGCAGCCGTCCGATCATCTCACGCGTCTCGACGACGCGTCCCGCCTTCATGCGCCGCCGGTCACTTGCAGTCCGGACCCGCCAGAGATGTTCCAAGCAGCACTGCGTCGAGGCTCCGTCCTGGGTGCGCAGGCGAACGACCTGCTTGCGACCCTGGGGATAGACGCCGATGACGGGCGTGGGACATCCGTCCGCCCCGATCACGAGATCCCCGACTCTGAGGTCCCCGATCGGCTCGAAGCCGGAAGGCGTGAGCACGCCGGTGGAGAGGGGTTGGGCACGTCCCCGCATGAAAGCCAGCGGCGCGATCTCGATCACGCCGCGCTCGATGTGCTGGGAGACCTTCTCGGGGTCGAGCATGTCGTGCAGCGCATCGAACAGGGGACGCAGGTAGGGATCGACCTTGGCCATCAGATCGCCCGGCAGGAATCCCAGGCGCTCGCCCGCCTCGACGGCTGGGCGCGTGAGGATGATGCGGTTGACCTCGTGGCGCGATAGCGCGGCGGCGGCGAGCGCGACCGCGAGGAACGTCTTGCCGGTCCCCGCCGGCCCGACGGCGAACGTGATGGTGTTGTTGCGGATCGAGTCGACGTAGCGCTTCTGGTTGAGCGTCTTCGGCGCGACGCGCAGCGAGCGGTGGCGCCACACGACATCCTCGAGCACGCGCGCGGGCGATTCGTGGGCGTCGAGCGCGCCGGTGACGGCGGTGATCGTGCCGGGGCTTATCTGATGGCCGGCGGCGATCAGCTCGGCCAGCTCGCGCACCACGCGCTCGCCCGCATGCGTATCCCTCTCCTCCCCGTCGAAGGTCAGGAGGTTGCCGCGCAGGAACACCTTGCAGTCGAGGTGCGCCTCCAGCGCGCGCAACACGGCGTCCTGGCTTCCGGCGAGCTCCGCCGCGACTTCGTTTGAGAGCTCGATCTGCGTTCTCATCCTTGCAGCGCCGCACGCACGAGCCCGGATACTCGCTTGCCGTCGGCGCGTCCGTCGACCGCGGCCATCGCCTGCTTCATCGCGATGCCCATGTCCTTCTGGGAGGCGGCGCCGCTGTCGCGTACGGCCTGGCTGACGATCCCTTCGAGCTCCTCCTGGGAAAGCTCGGCCGGCAGGTATGACTCGATCAGCTCGGCCTCGGCCTCCTCGCCGCTGGCGCGAGCGTCCTGGCCGGCCTCGCGGTATGCGCCGGCGGCCTCCAGCCTGCGCTTGCGCTCGCGACGCAGCACCGCCAGCTCGTCGGCGGAGCCCTCCTTGGCCGCCTTTTGCAGCTCGGAGAGCACCATCCGCAGCGCGCCCACCCGCTCCTTCTCGCCCGCGCGCATGGCGCCATGCAGGTCGGCCTTGATCTGCTCGAGTATCGCCATCCGCAGACCAGGATACGCCGCTGTGGCGAGGGTGCCAGCGATCTCTAGTCGTGCTCGAGTGGCGTAGGACTGCCGAGCTGTCCGGGTGCAGATGCGTCGCGACCGAACACGAGCGCGACGTTCCAGTCGGCGAGGAGGCGCAGCCTGCGCCCGATCCCCGGCATCAGCAGCAGGTGATAGGTGCGCGCGATCAGCCACGCGGGCAACCCACGCCAGCGCACGCCGAGCGTGAGCGCCACCGCCTGGTTGCGCCCGAGCTCGGCGACGACGCCTTTCGTGCGGTAGCGAAACGGCCGGGCGGCGCCGCCGGAGAGCGCGGCGGCGACGTTGCGCGCGACCAGCCGGCCCTGGCGGATGGCGTGCTGCGCGGTGGGCGGACAGGCGTGGCCGGGGCGCGCGGCGTCCGGGACCGCGGCGCAGTCGCCGATCGCCCACACGCGAGCGGGGGAGCCTGCCACCCGCATGGTGCGTTCGACGAGCACGCGCCCTTCGTCATTGAGCGGCAGGCCGAGCCGCGCGACCACAGGGCTCGGCTTGACCCCTGCGGTCCACACGACGGTGCGCGCGGGGATCGTCTCACCGTCGGAGAGCGTTGCTGTGCGCGCGCTCAGCTCGTGCAACGTTGTGTCGGTGCGCACCTCGACGCCCCTGCGGCGCAGCTCGCGTTCGGCGAACTCGGAGAGGCTGGCAGGAACCTCCTGCATGATCCGCGGCCTGGCCTCGGCGAGCACCCAGCGCATGCCCTGTGCGGCGCAGCGCGGATAGAGCTCGACCACCTGCGCGGCGAAGTCCTGCAGCTCGGCGAGGCCCTCGACCCCCGCGTAGCCGGCGCCGACGAACACGAACGACAGGTACTCGCTGCGCAGCGCGGGATCCTCGACCGACTCGGCGACGTCCAGGCAGCCCAGCAGCTGGTTTCGCACGGCGGTGGCATCGGACAGCGACTTCAGCCCGATCGCATGCTCGGCGAGGCCGGGTACGGGCAACGTTCGCGATACCGAGCCGAGCGCGATCACGAGCTGGTCGTAGCCGAGCTCGAGCTGCTGGCCGTCGATGCGGCGCACCTGCAGCGTGCGGGCGAGGGGCTCGGCTCCCGTGACCCGCCCGATCACGAGATCGGTGCGCCGCAGCTGCGAGCGCAGCGGGACGACGACGTGGCGAGGGTCGAGCGTGGCCCCGGCGGCGCCCGGGAGCAGCGGGGTGTAGAGCATGAAGTTGGCGTCGTTGACGAGCGTCACGTGCGCGCTCTGCGCGGGCAGCAGGCGCTCCAGGGCGCGCGCGGCGTAGAAGCCGCCGAAGCCGCCGCCGGCGATCACGACCTGCCAGGCCACGGCGACAGAATAGGGTGCGCTCGGTGGACGACTCGCTGTACTCGAGCGCGCTTGCTCCCTTTCTCGAGGAGGTTCGGCGCCTGCGCCCGGCGCAGACGGAAGTGATCGACGCGCACACGCACCTCGGCCTGGACGAGGACGGACGCTCTCTCACCCTGGAGCAGCTGCTCGCCCAGCTCGACCGCGCGGAGGCCCGCCGCGCGGTCGTGTTCCCGCTGCACGACCCCGTGCGCAGGCCCTCCTACAGCGTGCCCAACGACCGCGTGCTCGCGTGGGCGGCCGAAAGCGAAGGGCGACTCGTCCCCTTTTGCCGGCTTGACCCGGCGGAAGGGCCCCTGGGCGAGGCGGAACGCTGCCTGGCGGCGGGGGCGCGCGGCATCAAGCTGCACCCTCGCGCGCAGGACTTCGTGTTCGACGGCCCGGAGATGGGCGAAGTGTTCGCGCTCGCGGAAGCGGCGCGTGTGCCGATCCTGATCCACGCCGGCCGCGGCCTGCCGCCGCTCGCCGACGGGCTCGTCGGTCTCGCCCTCGACCACCCCGGAGCCGTGCTGATCCTGGCGCACGGCGCGATCTGCGACCAGGGAATCTTGACCACGCGGCTGGCCGACCACCCGGGTGTGCTCTATGACATCTCCTGTTTCTTCCCGTTGGACGTGATCGAGCTGTTCGCGCGCGTGCCCGCCGAGCGGATCGTGTTCGCGTCCGATCCGCCTTACGGGCAGCCGGCGACGACGCTGTACATGGCCCTGCGAGTGGCCGCGCACGCGGGCCTGGACGAGGCGAGCACGCGCGCGCTGCTCGGCGGGACGATGGCCTCGCTGCTGGACGCTCACGACCTGCCCGCGTCCACGGTTCCGCGGCGGGGGGACTCGCTCGTGCTGTCCGGCCGCCTGGCGCGCGTTTACGGCTACGCGAGCCTCGTCGGCCCGGGCCTGTTCGCCGGCGCGATCGAGCAGGCGAGCGGCATGCTCGACATGGCGATCGCCGCCTGCCGCGACCCTGAGCCGGGAGAGGTGGGCGAGGCGCTGGAGACGATCGGCGTGGCATTGCTTGCCGCGAAGGCGCTGCTGGACAGCGAGGACGGCGCTCGCCCGGCGATAGACCTCGTGTACCGCTCGCTCGTGCGCGCGGTCACCGAGATCGCACAGGTGCAGGCGTGATCACGCTGACAGCCACACCGCTGCCCATTCGCCGCTTCGGCGACGCTCTCGCTCGTGCATGGGCGTGCGCGCAGCGAAGGCGTGGACGATCTCCTCGACCTCGTCCGCGAGCAGGCCGCCGGCGATCACGTGCGCGGGCACCTGGGTGATCTGTGAGGCGAGCTCGAGCAGCAGCGGGCGCAGCAGGTTGGCGAGCACGACGGTCGCCGGCCGGGGCAGCTGCCGAGCGCGCAGATCGTAACGGCGCACGTCGATCTGCACGCGGTTGGCGGCGGCGTTGGTGCGCGCGGCGGTGACGCTCAGCGGGTCGTTGTCGAGCGCGAGCACGGGAGCGAAACCCAGTCTGGCCGCCGCGATGGCGAGCACGCCCGAGCCGGTGCCGACGTCCACCAGCGCCGCGCGCCGATCCTCGCAGGCGGCGAGCTCGAGCAGCAGCTCGAGGCACAAGCGCGTGCTGGCGTGGCCGCCGGTGCCGAATGCCTGCCCGGGATCGATGACGATCTCTTGGAGGGGCGTGTCGCGAGCGTTCGCGTCCTGAGCGATATCGGGGAGCTGCTCCCACGGAGGTCGTACGAGCAGAGAGGGGACTCCCGCCCCCGGGCACGGCCGTGTCCGCGCTGCGGGGTGGGGAGCGGCGATCAGGACGGGGCGATGGAACGCTCGCCAGCGCTCGTGCCAGTCGTCGGGGATCTCGGTGGTGCGGACCTCGACGAGCGCATCGCCGGCGGCGGCACGCAGGTCGGGAAGCGCCGGCAGCTCCCCGGGTGCGCCGTAAACGGCGTACTCGATCGTCCCATCCGCCGCGCTGCCCGGCTCGCCTGCGAGCTCCTCGACGCCTGCGGGCGCGAGATCCAACAGCTCGGCCAGCACCGTCTCAGCCCGTTCGCGCTGGACGCGAACGGCAAGCCTGATCACGCCGCCTGGCTGCCGAGCGCGCGACGCAGCTTGGCGAACATGGATTCGTGCGAGCGTAGGTTTTCCTCGCTCAGGCTGTCGTTGAGCCGCTCCATCAGCTCGCGTTGCTCGGGTGTCAGCCGGCGCGGGACGACGACGTTGACAACCACCCGCAGATCTCCCCGCCGTGAGCGCCTGAGCGCGGGCATGCCGGCTCCGCGCAGCGTGAGCACGTCGCCCGGCTGCGTACCGGCGGGCAGCTCGATCGAGGCGTGGCCTTCGAGCGTGGGCACCTCGAGCGTGCCGCCGAGCGCGGCCAGCGGCGCGGCGACGTCGAGCGCGGTGATCAGGTCGTCGCCCTCGCGCATGAAGCGCTCGTCCTCGCGCACGCGCACGACCACATACAGGTCGCCGGCCGGAGCGCCCGCGTCGCCCGCGTGGCCGCGGCCGCCCACGCGGATGCGCTGTCCGTCGGAGATGCCCGCCGGCACCTCGACGTCGAGCGTGCGTCTGCTCGCCACGCGCCCGTGCCCGCGGCACTGACCGCAGGGCTGCTTGGGCACGCGCCCGTCGCCGTGGCACTGCTCGCAGATGGTCGTGCGCACCATCTGCCCGAGCAGCGTGCGCGTCACCGCCTGCAGCTGTCCCGTGCCTCCGCAGCGCTCGCACGTCTCGATCGGCGTGCCCGGCTCGGCGCCGTTGCCGTGACAATGCGCGCAACGCTCGATCGCCTCGAAGGCGACCTGTACGGTCGCGCCTTCGGCCGCTTCGCGCAGGTCGAGCTCGATCGCGACGGCGACGTCGCCGCCCTGCCTGCCTGCCTGCCCGCCTGTGCCCCACTGGGTATGCCCTTCTGGGGATGCTCCCATCGGGGGTGCGCCCCAGGGGGTGTGCCCGCCAGGGTAGGAGGGCCCGGGACGTCCGCCGCCGGGACCCCCGCCGAAGAACGCGTTGAACAGGTCGCTGATCGAGCCGAAGGCATCGAAGTTGGGCGCGTAGCCGCCCGAGCGCAAGCCCTCGTGGCCGTAGCGGTCGTAGGTGGCGCGTCGCTCGGGGTCGGAAAGGATCTCGTTGGCCTCGGCGGCCTCCTTGAACTTCTCCTCGGCGTCGGGGTCGTGGGCGTTGACGTCGGGGTGCAGCTCCATGGCGAGCTGGCGAAAGGCTTTTTTGATCTCCTGTGCGGAGGCGTCGCGTGCAACGCCGAGCACCTCGTATGGGTCGCGTGGCATGCGCGTCCGTCAGTTCTCGGCGTAGGCGTCTTCGACGAAGCGCGACAGCTGCTGCGCGGCCTCGCGCACGGTGGCGATCGCGCCCGCATAGTCCATACGCACCGGCCCGATCAGCGACACGGTCCCCAGCTTGCGGCGCGCCATCCCGTAGCCGGTGGCGACCAACGCGAGGGAGTGCATGGCGGGCAGTTCGTTCTCGTGGCCGATGCGCACGTACACGCCCGGCTCCGACAGCGCGGCGCGCAGCACGCGCAGCAGCGCAACGCGCCGCTCGAGCAGGTCGATGAGCTCGTTCATGCGCGTCGTGTCCTCGATCTGGGCGGTCTGGAACAGCCGCGCGGTGCCCTCCACGAACAGCGCATCCTCCCCGTCGCACGTGAGCCCGCTGAAGGCCGGCGCGAAACGCTCCAGGAACGCAAGCTCGGTCGGCGAGAGGCTCGGATCGAAAAGCCGCTGCTGGAGCATGCGTGCGCCAAGGCCGAGGCCGACCAGGCGCTCGTTCAGGTACTCGCCCGCCCATGCCACCAAGCCCGGGTCGACGGCGCGCTCGAAAGTGGCGAACGTCTTGGACACGCTGCCAGCCGAGGTGATGATCACGACGAGCACGACCTGTGGTTGCAGCGCCAGCACCTCGACGTGGCGGATGCTCGCGCCGTTGATCGACGGAGCGGAGACCACCGCCAGCAGGTTGGTCATCTGCGAGAGCGTTTCGGTCGTCGTGCGCATCGCCTCGTCCAGCTCCCGGCGCATCAGCGACAGCTCGAGCCGCCGCGGCGGCGCACCCTCTATGGGGCCCGCCCGCCCACACCCTGGAGGGCGCGGGCAGGCGGGCAGGCGGTGCTCGGCGCTGAGCAGGCGATCGACGACGTAGCGCTGGCCGGCGTCGGTGGGCACACGTCCGGCCGATACGTGCGGGTGTGCGAGCAATCCGTACTCCTCGAGCAGCGCGAGCTCGTTGCGGACGGTCGAGGGACCGCAGTCGAGATCGGGGTCGGCTGCGATCGAGCGCGATGCGACCGGCTGGCCTGTCCGCAGGTAGCCGTCGACGACGTTGTAGAGAATGCGCTCCTGGCGCGGGCTGAGCATGAAGCTGATTGTAGGCGCGATGCTGGCGCCAGATCGGGCGTTGCCTACAGCTGGAGCTCGGCCTGCGCGTTGCGGATGATCTGGTTGCCCGCCTGCTCGGCGACGGTGTCGATCAGCGCGCGATCGCCCGTCAGCTCGCGCACGGTGGCGCTGACGACGACCTCCTGCTCGGGTACGCCCATGCCACGGAACTGCACCGACAGGCGCTTCAAGTGCTCAGGCCCGCCGGCCGCCTCCGTTTGCGCGCGCGCCACCTGCGCCATCGTCCACAAGCCGTGCAGGATTCGGCCGGGCAGCCCGACCGCACGGGCGAACTCCTCGTCGATGTGGATCGGGTTGAAATCTCCCGATGCCCCGGCGTAGCGCACCGTCAGGTACTTGTCGGGCGTGACCCGCAGCTGCGGGATCTCTTGTCCCTGCTCGAGCTGCGCCATCTCCGCTCACACTCCTCGCACTATGTTGGTCCAGGTGCCGCGGCAGACCTCCTCGCCGCGCTGGTTGGTGGAGACGGTCTCGAACACGTAGTAGCCGCGACCGTCCCGTTCCGAGATGTCCTTGACGCTCGCCGTGGTGGTGATCTCGTCGCCCGCAACGACGAGCGGTCCCCACACGAACTCCTGTCCTCCGTGGACCATCATCGCGAAGTTCAGCTCGATCTCCGGGTCGAAGATCGGCGGCCCAACCGACGGCGCGCTGTAGACGACGGCGAACATCGGCGGCGCCACCACGTCCGCGTAGCCCGCGGCGCGCGCGGCCTCGACGTCGAGGTGCACGGGATCGGTCTCGCCGACCGCGCGGGCGTACTCCCTGATCTTCTCGCGACCCACCGCATACACCACGGGCGCGTATGTCTTGCCGATCGCTTTCGTGTTCACTGGCATCTCAGGTGTGCTCCCGACGGCGGGAACTTGCTCTAGCGAGCCCGCGGCGCGCCAGTTTACGCACAGCGCACGAAAGCGTGCCCGGCGACCGGCGCGCGCAGGCCACACGCCTGACCGAACGAACCCTCAAACGCAAAGAAGATCACAGGAGGCACCGTGTGCAGACGTACACGCGGCGGGGGACGGAACGAACCCTTAAACGCAAAGAAGACCGCAGGGAAACCGGCGATGGGAGCGCCGTTCAGGCGCCCCATCGCCGGTTCTCGAGGAGATGCGGGAGGTTTGCGGCGGTGAGGCCCGCTGGAGGCAGCTAGAAAACGAGGTCGCCCTCGAGACCGGCCCCGACTCCGGCCAGCTCGCCGCCCGCCTCCTCGCTCACCTCGAGCTCGCCGTCATCGGCATCTCCCACGGTGGACGCGCCGTCGTTGGCGCGCTCGCCTGGGCTGTCGAGGAACTGGACCACGTCCGCGATGACGCTCACGGCCTGGCGGCGCTCGTGCTCGGCGTTCTCCCACTCGCGCCACTCGAGCCTGCCGTCCACGCCCACGCGACTGCCACGGCGCATGTAGCGGCTGACGCTCTCTCCGGGAGCGCCGTAAACGCTCACGTCGAAATAGTTGGGCCGCTCGGTCAACTCGCCGTCGGAGTCCTTGCGAAAGGAGTTGCAGGCGATGCGCAGGCTGCAGACGCTCCTGCCGGATGGCAGCGCGCGCAGCTCGGGGTCACGTGTGAGGCGTCCGACCAGGACGACGCGATTGATGCTGAACATTTCGGTCTCCATTTCTCGATGTTGACCCCCCACCGCCAAGCTACGCACCGCCTGGGACGGTACTCGCGGGCGAGTGCCGAGCTGGCTGCGCGCAGCCGGTGAGCGCGTCGAGCGCCAGCAACACGATCCGCTCATCTGCCTGTGCCCGCTCGATTGCGCAAGCGAGCGGACGCCTCACGTCCTCGGCGGCGAGGTACAGCGTGCCCGCCACACAGCGGCAGCGTGCCCACGCCCGGCAGATATCGAGCAGCCGCCGTGGTGCCTTGACCGTCAGCTCGACCTCGACGGCGACGGGCAACCGCTCGTGCGGACTTCGAGGCCACAGCACGAGATCGGGCCGGTGCAGCAGCGGTGTGCCGCCCGCAGCCTCTCCCAGCTGCGCGCTCGCCAACGCCACGCCGGACTCGCGCTCCCGGCGGCGGAGCTCGCGCTCGCCCATGACCTGGTGATCGGGATAGGCACGCTCGAGCACGGCGGCCGCGCCGGCGCAGGCGATCGCGTGCGGTGCGTTTGCGACGCTCACGCGGCAGGGCTCGCACCCGCACACGCCGGCCGCGCGCAGCCCGCCGCGCGTGGCGACGTACAGCGCGGGAGCGCCCACGAGCAGGCGACTTCCGCGGAGCAGGCCGGCGCGCTCGGCGGCAAGCAGTCGAGCGCGGGCCGAGGCGGGCGTGATCTCGCCGCGCAGCGCCAGCGCCTCGGCTGTGACGGCGCCGAGGCCGGCGATCCAGCGCGTGAGCTCGAGTTGACCATGTGAGTACGTCTTGACCTTGCGGCTCATCGTTTGCTCCTCTCTGTCGTGTATGCACGATGTGGCGCTGCGGCCGGCGGAGCGGCCGCCGATCGTCACCGTGTCCGGGCCGGGGGGAAGACGCGCGCGATGCGCGCGTCGCGTTCGTGGTCGAGCACGAGCACGGCCGCCCAGCCGCGACCGAGCCGCATCACGCGGTCGGGGTCGAGCACCGGCTCGTGGGCGCGCACGCGTGTGGTCTTTCCGCCGCTGTGACGCGTGACCCGCCACGCGCACCGGCTGCCCGCGACGCTCGAGATCAGCTCGGCCGAGCCGGGGACCACCTGACGGTGGGCGATCAGCACGGACAGGTTGCCGAGCACCCGCTCGAGCAGGCGCTCCTCACCTGGCAGGCGCAGGTCGGAGAGCTCCTGCGTGCCCAGCAGCAGGCTGAAGCCGGCCGAGCGCGCGCGCCCGAACAGCCGCACCACCTGCTGGGCGGCGATCGCGGAGAACTCGTCGATCGCGACGAGCGTCGGCAGCGGGCGGCCCTGCAGCGAGGCGACCGTCGTCTGCAGGTCCTGCACGATCGCCGCTCCCAGCATCTCGCTCAGCAGGGGACGGCTGTCGGCGTGCAGGCTGAAGTAGACGACCGCCCGGCTGCGCACGGCAGTCAGCAGGTCGAACTGCTGGACGTCATGCGTCCTGGGATCGAGCCACCGGCCGGCGTCGGACTCGGCGAGGATCGCGAGACGGTCGCGCACGCCGGCCAGCTCGCTGCGCTGGCGCGGGGAGAGCGCGTCCAGATAGGCGAACGTGGCGCGCGCCGCGGCGTCCGGAAGACGGCGCGCAAGCAGCTCGAGCCGCCCGGGGTCGAGCGCCTCGACGATCGCGCTGAGACCGACCTCGCCGCCGTCTTGCACCAGCGCCCGCACGGCGTGGCCGAGATAGCGCTGCGCCTGGCGCAGGTAGTGGGGCTCGGTGAAGCGCTCGCCGGCCAGGACCTTGTCCGCGATCTCGCCGGCGCTGCCGCGCGCATACGGGTTGTAGACGCGATCGCCGTCGGGGGTCCACTCGATGAACTGCTTTCCCGCGTCCAGTGCGGCGCGGCGCACCCACTCGCGCAGGTCGCGGTCGCCCTTCGGGTCCAGCACCACGGCGCCCATCCCGCTCTCGATCGCGTGCGTCGCGAGCCGGCTCTGGGTTACGGTCTTGCCCGAGCCGGTCGCACCGACGACAAGCGTGTGCGCCCCGCCTGCGCGTTCTGCGCAGGCGAAGGGAATCGACACCGTGCGGCCGCTCTCGCCTCTACCGAGCCGCAGCTCGCCGGCGTGCGGCCGTCGCGCGCCGCACAGGCCCGCGCGCACGTGGGTCACGAGCGTGAGCGCGAGCGGGCGCAGCAGATCCAGCGGGCGCAGGCAACTGGCGGCAACCTCCGCAAGGTCGGCGCCAGCCTCGAGGTCTTCGCGATGCCAGCGCAGGTCGCGGACGGTTGCGAGCACGGCCGCGAGCGACAGCGCGAACGTCCAGCCGGAGAGCAGGGGCCTCGCCAGCACGACGATCGTCGCTGCGCAGCAGCCCCAGCTCCAGTGCAGGCGCTTGCTGCGCATCAGCCTTGCGCCGAGTGCGCCGAGCACCAGGCCGATCGCGCAGTGCAGGGCCGCGCTGAGCAGCCAGTTGAGGAGCTCATCGACGCTCTGTTGGGGGGTGAGCGCTACTTCCGTGAACGCGTCGGAGGACATCGTGCACGATCCTTTCTCGCGCCGGCGCGCGCGCCGGCACGCTCAGACCGGTGCGAGCCGGTCGTTGGCGGTTGACGGGCGATGGCGGACCCGAGGGGTCCGCCATCGCGGTGCTGCATGCAGGTCCGGCACCGTGCCGGGCCGACAAGTTCATGTGCGGTGGAGGCGAGACCGCCCCCGCGCGGTCGCGCGGCAGGGCGAAACCGCCCCCGCGCGGTGTGCTCAGATGAGCCTGTAGCCCACGCCCCACACGCTGATCACCCAGCGCTGCACGCCGCCGTCGCCCGCGAGCTTGCGGCGGAGCCGGCTGGCATGGCTGTCGACCGTGCGGGTCGAGCCCCCCGACCGGTAGCCCCAGACGGCGCGCAGCAGCTCGCTCTTGGCGCATACTTGCTCGGGCTCGCGAGCCAGGTACACGAGCAGCTCGAACTCCATGCGGCGAAGGTGAACCTCGCGGCCGTCCACGCTGACCGTGTGGGCGCGGGTGTCGATCGTGAGCGCGCCCACCTCGATCAGGCGGCGGCGGCGGGGGGCGCTTGCGCTGCGCCGCAGCACCGCACGCAGGCGGGCGCGAAGCTCCAGGTAGGTGGCTGGCCTGGCCAGGAAGTCATCGGCACCCGCCTCGAACGCTCGCAGCACGTCGAGCTCGTGCGCGTCCGCTCCCACGAGGATCGCCGGCAGCGTTCGCTCCCACGGTCCCGTGAGCTGGCCGGGGTCGGCCTGTCGTATCTCTCGCAGCAGCGCCAGCGCTCCGAGCGGGGCCTCCAGCGAGCCGAGCACGGCGAGCGCCGGAGCGCTTGCGCGCGCCAACACGCGGGCGTGCTCGGCGGTGCTGGCGAGCTCGACGCTGAAGCCGTCGGCGATCAGCTGCGCGGCGATCGCCTCGCCGAGACGCCGATCGGACTCCACCACGAGAATCGGCCCGGCCGCCTCGGAGCTCATCAGAGTTCCACCTCACGCGGGCTGATGCCCAGGCCATCGCGCGCGATCAGCGCCAGCACGTCGCTGTGGATCCACGGGGTGCTCCTGCGCTGCCCGCCCTCCGGGAGCAGGCCGAGACGGCGCGCCAGCCAGCTCGTCTCGCCAGCCTCGTTGCCTCGCCGGTCGCGCTTGACACGCCCGCAGCGGATGGCAATCTCGCTCATGCTCAGCTCCCCGCGCTCGAGCGCATGGAGCACGGCTTCGCGCAGCCTCCGGTTGAGCACGATCGGGCTCGTTTGCACCCGCGCGAGCTCTGCGCGCAGGACGCAGGTGGAGACCCCGCTGTCGTGGCCGTGCAGCGCGAGCGCCCGCAACGTCAACGTGCGCGCTGGCTCGTAGCTCTCCACACTGGCGATCACCTCCCGCAAGCTCACTGGCGCGCCGCCCGGTGCGCACCCAGGAGGACATCTGCGCCAGCGCAGCTCGGGAATGGACATCGCGCCGTGCAGCAGCTCGAGCGCGTGGAGGCAGCCTTGGCCGTCTGTGACACGCGCGTCGCGCGAGAGGGCGGGAACGTCGATCTCGTCCTCGGGCTGCCCGGCGAACGGGATCGCGCGAGCGTCCTGCGCGTTCAGCGCCCGGCAGCGACCGACCCCGGCTGCGGCGTCGAGGAGGTAGCGACGACAGACGAGAGCTGCGTTGCCCGCGGGCTCGTCGGCGGCGATGTGCGCCACCAGACGCGCGTCGGCGCGCGTGAGGCGATCGCGGTCGATGACCAGCGTGCTCCCGGCGGCTCCCTCGCGCGCAACCACCTCGCGCGTGCGTCCGTCGCGGTCGGTGTAACGGCCGAGCGTCCGGCGATCGTCCCCGCGGGGTGGGCATGCACGGTGGCGGCGCGGCGAGGCGCCAAGCTCGCGCGCGGCGCCCCGTCGCTGCCTGGCTGAGGTGGAGGTCGAGATGGTGCTCATGGCTGCTCCTGCGGTTCGGATGGCTGCACCCGCCGCGTAAGGCGGGCTCGTGGCGGCGTCCTTGTAGGAGCCCGGCCGCTCGCCGTCAAGTGGCCGCGAGCAGAGCCCAGACGCAGCTGCTGGGCGCTCCGAGAAACCCCTTTAGGGGTTCTCGGAGATCACCGTTTGGAGCGACTCGGCCGAGTGAAAGTTGGCGCGATCGCGCTCATCGACGAAGGCCGCCGGGCAGGTCAGCCGACCGGGCAGCGGCGTGCCGAGCGGGGCCTGTACTCGTCATGCCAGACTCGCGGTCTGCGCGCTGTCGCTGATCTCGTGCTCGCCGGGCGTGCCGGAGATGGACGCCAACGGCGTTGACTGGCTCTGGGAAACGAAAGCTTGGAGGCCCGCAAGCGTAGCGGGGAGTCGCGACTTCCTGCCACGGCCGGCGTTCGCCGAGTCGGCGCGCGGCGCCGTCGCTCTCGAAGAAGGCCCAAAAAATGGCTTTGCAAAGCGCGACCGTGCGGGCACGCACATGCAGTTGCGTCCGCCCCACGCCGCGAGGCGGCTGCAGCGCGCGGCAGCGCCGTAGGGAGGCAACTGCGCCGCAGGCGGGGGCGGCGGTGCTGCCGGGCCGGGCAACTGCACATGCGCGAGCGCGCCAGGGACGTCCGCGCGGGCGTAGGTTTCGCGGGCGCGGCTCTGAAGGGGCGCGAACAGCAAGCCGGCGAAGCGATGTCCGCCGTCGGGAGCAGTCGTGCTGGCGCTCGTGCACGAGAAGCTTGCGAGCCGGGCTTGCCATCCGGGCGCGTTTTCTGGATAATCGACTTCGCGGAATCATCGATGATGAGCCGGAACAGGGGTGGAACGTCAACCCTTGGCGTGATCCACGGTGGAATATTCGAATCAGCGGGAGAAAGTCAGAGACGCGCCTCGACTTAAGCGTCCAGACGAGGGAGGCTTGGATTGTGTGCGAGCGAGCGTAATGCCCGCTTGAGAGCGAGATTCCGTCGGAGCGCCTGGCTCGAGCGGACTCCACTGTTCACTGTTGCTGCGAAAGAGACGACAAGCGGGGTAGAGATGACAGTTGTGTACAAGACGCGCGTGGCGACGCCGCGCTTGCGCCCAGGTCCTGGGGGGTTGCCGCGCGGACAGGTCACGCAGATACAGCGCAGCCGCATGCTCGCTGCAGCGGTCGAGGCGGTCGAGGAGGTCGGCTACGCACGCATGACCGTCGCCCAGGTCATCGGTCGCGCGCGCGTTTCGCGCAAGACGTTCTATGACGTCTTCACCGACCGCGAGGATTGCTTCCTGGCTGCGTTCGAGCATGCGCTCGGGCAGGCGAGCCTGATCGCACAGGAGGCTTTCGCGCAGGAGTCCAGCTGGCGCGAGGGCATCCGCTCCGCGCTGGCGAGTTTGTTGATCTTCATGGATGAAGAGCCGGGATTGGCGAAGCTGTGCATCGTCGAGGCGCTGGGAGCCGGCGAGAAGGTGCTCGACCGCCGCGCGGCCGTGCTCGATGAAGTGGCTGAGGTGATCGACCGCGCACGCGCGGCGAGGAACGCCGCCCGCGAACCGCCGGATGTGACGGCCGAAGGCATCGTGGGCGCGATCTTCGCGGTGCTTCACACGCGCGTGCTCGAACACGGCGATCGGCCACTCGCAGATCTGCTGGGCTCGCTCATGAGCATGATCGTGCTTCCCTATCTCGGCGCCAGAGCGGCGAGCAGGGAACTGAGCAGAGAGCCGCTGGAGCTGCCGAACGACAGGCGACGGCGAACCCGGCCGGCCCGTCACAAAGACCCGCTGGACGGCCTGAACATGCGCCTCACCTACAGGACCGTGCGGGTGCTCATGGTGATCGCCGAGCATCCGGGGGCGAGCAATCGCGAGATAGCGGAAGGGTCGGGCATAGTCGACCAGGGACAAATCTCCAAGCTGCTGAACCGGCTTGCGCGCCTGAAGCTGGTGGAGAACGTTGGCGAGGGACAGGAAAAGGGAGCCGCGAACGCCTGGCATCTCACGGCCCGCGGCGCACAGGTGGAGCGCGCGACGAGACCGCGCTGAGCACACGAGCTCAGCGAAACCGCTGAGTGCACGAGCTCGGGCGTCGCGCGCCGACGTGCGCGCCTCTAAAGAGGCGGCTCGGCCGCCCTGCCGGCAGATCGGCCAGATCGGCCAGGCTCTGTCCCGCTCGAGGCTTGCGGTCGGAGCAAGCGGGAGGTGCTTCGCTTCCTGCTGTGGCGGCTGTTCGAGCTGCTCGCGATCGTCGCGATCCTGGCTTTGATCGCGTGGTTCCTCGGCGGCGGCCCGGGAAGGCTGCTGCGAGGCCACACGAGCGCGAGCGTGCTCGGCGCGGTCGTCGCCGCGTTCACGAACACGCTCGACCGCTGCGTTCGGGCCGTGTGGAGCTGGAGGTCGGTGCTCAAAGGAACGTGCGTGCGGTCGCTGGCGGGGTCCGTCGCGGGCGCGGCGCTGCTCCTCGCGCTCACCCGATGCAGCTCACGCCGGCGCCGTCGCTACGTGCGATTGCGGATCGAGGTCTACCGCAACGATCACGCCCCGCTGCAGGAGCTCGTCGCCGTGTTCGCCGCGCTGCACAAGCGTTTGCTGCAGCGCTGGTGGCGGCGCCTGCTGCTTGGCCAGCCTTCGCTGGCGCTCGAGGTCCATCACGCCGGCGGGGATCCGCCCTGCGCCTGGCTGGCTCTCACATGTCCATGCGGCCACGAACGCGTGGTGGAGGCCGCGCTTCAAGGCGCCTATCCGAACTGCCGGCTGCGCCGAGTCGATCGCCAGCCCGGGGTGCCGCCGGTGCTGCTGCGCCTGAAGAAGCACGCCGAGTTCATCAAGCGCGTCAAGGCGCTCGAGGACTTCGAGCGCCGTCCCGAGCCGCCGGTCAACCGCCTGCTGACCGTGATGGGCGCCTGCGGAGAGCCCGCGTTCGTGCAAATCGCGCTGACGCCCACGCCGGCGCTGTTCGAGGCGTTCGCAAAGCACCTGTACAAGCGCCACGAGGCGCGGCTCTCGCGCGAGCGCCGCGAGCATCTCGTGATGAGAGACCGCTCGATGGTCGAGGATGCCGAGCTCCGCGGCGGTCTGGAGGTTCAGCACAAGCCCCTGTTCTTCACCGAGCTGCGGGTGATCGGCAATCGCCGCCACGTGTGCGAGCGCATCGCCTCCGAGCTGCGCGCCGAGGGCGCCGAGAACCGGCTCATCGAGCGCGGAACCCTTATACGTCAAGGCGTGCTCGGCATGTACACGCGTCGTGTCCGGCGCGGCGAGGGCAACCCGCTGCCCTCCTTCCGCAAGGGCGTCTTCGCTTCCGCTGAGCTGGCCGCGATCTGGCAGCTGCCGTCGGTCGACTACCTCACGGTTCCGTTCGCCCGCAGCGGACTGCCGCTCGCACCCGCCTCGCCCGCGATCCTGCGTCCCGGGGACGGTCACGGCACCCTGCGCGACTCGCTCGGAGCGGTCTCCATCCACATTGCTCTGCGGCGCCAGAACACGGCGGTGCCGGGCACCGTCGAGCAGGGCAAGTCGAGCTACCTCGTCGCCACCGTCGCGGAGGACCTGCGTCGCGAGCGCTGTGCCGTGATCGTGCTGGATCCCAAGGGTGACGCTGCCGAGGCCGCGCTCAGCGCCGTGCCGCCCGGGCGCACGTGCACGCTGTTGGACCTCTCGCATCCGACATGCGGCTTCAACCCGCTCGCGGTGGATGCGCCGGCCGACGTGATCGCGGACTACGTCGTCGGCGCCCTCAAGAACCTGTTCACCGACGCCGACATCCGCGCCTCCTCAGATCGCTATCTGCGCAACGCGATCATCGCGGTGCTCGCCTACGACCGCAACTGCACCCTGTGGGATGCCGCTCGGCTGCTGTCGGTCGGCGAGGAGGGCTACGCGTATCGCAGCCGCGTAGCCGCCGGCGTCCGCGCTCTGCCCGAGCTGAAGGAGATCTCCGAGTTTTTCACCGCCGAGCTCTCCGCGCAGCTCGCGGACGCACGCAGCACCACGACCGCCAAGCTCGATGCGCCGGTCAACAAGCTCGCGCGGCTGCTCAACTCGCCCTCGATCAAGCGCGTGCTGCTCAACGACTCGCTGACGCTCGACTTCGACCGCGTGATCGCGGGCGCGGAGGTGCTGATCGTCAAGGGCGCGCTCGGTGCGATGGGTGCCGGGAACACCTCCGTGCTCATGCAGCTGCTCGTGGGCATGCTCGACGCGGCGCTTGCGCGCCAGCAGGACCTCGTACCCGCGGAGCGCAGGGTCGCCGTTGCGCTGAAGGTCGACGAGGCCCCGCTCGTGATCAACCGCGGGTTCGCCGAGACGATGGCGCTGAAGCGCTCGGCCGGCCTCGAGACTGTCGCGTGCTGGCAGACAGACGCGCAATGGACAGAGCGGGAGGTGCGAGACCAGCTGGACGCGCTGTTTGCGCACCGCGTGTATTTCGCCACCGCCTCAACGCGCGATGCGCGTGACGCAGTCCGCCTGACGATGGCTGAATTCTCGGACACCGTCCGTTCGGGGATCGAGCGGCTGTCGAGCCTCGGGCGCCCCGATGTGCGCCTGCACCTGCCCAAGCACCACGCGATCGTGAGCTGGGTCACACCCGAGGGTCGTCAGCCGCCGTTCATCGCCGAGACACTCCCGCTGGCGGTCGATCGCGGGCGCCTTGCGCTGCATGCGGCGCGCCAGCACGAGCGCGGCGCACGCCACCGCAGCGATCTGCGCCAGCCCCACTGGAATCACCGCGGGCAGACATCGCCGAACGGCGAGGCGGCGTCCAACGGTGCGCCCGCGTCCCAGCCCGCAGAGCCGTGTCGACTTGCAGGCGCCGAGGCACCTTCGCTCGCGGCCCTCCCCCGCCTCGCCGCCGAGAGCTATCGAGAGCTCGTGGAGCTCGACGGCGCACACAGTGCCCGCTGGGTCAGAAAGGCTGCCTCGCCGGCTCGGCTCGCGCCCGATCGACTCGACCTCGACATGCTCGAGCTCATCGACGCAATGCGTCACGTGCTCACGAGTCAACTGCATCGCCGCTTCAACAAGGACCGGGCCGCGACGACCACCCAGCGCCGCCTCAAGCGTCTCGCAGACGCTGGCATGGTGGAGCGGCTGCAGTTCCATCGCCGGGATGGCGGCGGTATACCGATGTGCTGCGTGATCACCGAAGCTGGCGTGCGCCTGCTCGCCGAGCACGGCCGCGCGCCGGGCGACGTCACCGAGGCGCCGAGCCCCTCGGGCGCTCCCCGGCACGCGCGCGCTGACGCCCGCGACGGGATCCTGCGCCAGGCTCGACACGACGTCCACGTTGCCGGCTGGACGCTCGCGCTCGCCGCCACGTTCGCCGACGCCAGGACTACGCTGCGCGGGCCCGCGCAGTCGGTGTTGTCTCCGCCGGCGCGAGCAAACGCCAACGCGGCAGCGCTCGCCCCGAGCGACCTGCGTCTTCCCGGAGGACGAACGCCCCACGACTTCCTTCGTCTCGGCGCCGGCGGGGAGCGCCTCGACGTGGAGCGCTTCGAGACGGTGCGGCCCGACGCGACCCTCGAAGTGAGCGGCCCCGCGCGGTCCTCGCCGGCGACCGACGTGCTCGTCGAGCTCGACGACCGTCCAGCGACGGCGGCGGGCGCGCGCAAGCTCGAGCGCTACGACCACTTCCTGGCCGGCTGGTCGGTGCACACCCCTCGCTACGGCAGGCGGGCCGAGGCCGTGCCGCTGGTTGTGTTCGTGTGCCGCGATCGTGCGCGGGCGCGCGAGCTCGCAAGGCGCGCCGACGGGCTGCTGTGCGCGTGCCGCGCCTACCCTGGCGAGTATCCATTCGAGTGGGAGTACCCCGGTCGCGAGCGCACTCTGTTCGTCGCCGAGCGCGACGTACACGAGGGGCTCCTCGGCGGCTTTGGCGTGCCTCGCCTGCCTCCCGACGTTCGCGCGAGCGCCGCTCGCGGCGACCCACGCGCGCGCGAGCTGAGCGCAGAGCCGCGCCAGATCGGTGGCCTCGCCGAAGCCCTCCCAGTGGACGCCACCCGCGGGCGCTAGGTTCACCACGCCGACCCCGCCAGCGCAAAGCGCTACTTTCGGCGGGACCTTCGGTCGGACCCCCCGAAACGCGAAACACCCCCGGCGCACACGGGCGTAGGCGAGCTCTAGCGCTTGCTCTGCCCGGACCCTCCGGCGGTCGGCCTTCTGCCGCTCGATCCAGTTGCGGATCATCGGCTGCGCGCCCGCTGGGTCGTGCCCTGCCTCGTCGAGCCCTACTTGCCGACGATCAGGGCCAGCGCGATCAGCGCCAGCACGTGAAACGTCTGGTCGACGGCGATCGACACGAACAGGTTCTGCGTGGGATCGAGGTGCTTCACGCGCTTCATGTATGTGTGCAGCAGCGTGCCGTCGTCCTGGACGAGATGGGGCACGGCGATGGCGGGAATCACCCATGCGAGCTCCACGCCCATGTCGATCGCCGCGAACGCGGGGATGAAGGCGATCGTGTATGTGCCTACGTGGGTGAACAGTGCACGCCGCGCATCCCCCGCCCCCCGAGCAAGCCCGCCGCGCTTGTGAAGCGCCTGCCAGTTGGTCTGAAAGAGATAGTCCCCGACCAGGTGGCAGACGACGAACACGATGAACACTTCAACCCAGGTCATCCCGAGGGCGAGCGTAGCCGACGGGCACGGTCCCATCTCGAGGCCCCGCGCAGGCGGGCGCAGGCGGGCGAGGCCGGCGCAGTAGCCTTGGCGCGGTGAGCACGATGCCGCAAGCGCATCCTGGGAGCCCGTTCCCGCCGATCGCCGACTACGGCTTTCTCTCCGACTGCGAGACGTGCGCGCTGATCGCGCCGAGCGGCAACGTCGAGTGGATGTGCCTGCCGCGCTTCGACTCGCCGAGCGTGTTCGGGGCCATGCTCGACCGCGACGCCGGCGTGTTCAGGATCGGCCCGGCCGGAGTGAGCGTACCCGCCGGGGTGCGCTACCTGCCCGGCACGATGGTGCTCGAGACGAGTTGGGAGACGCCGACCGGATGGGTGGTGGTGTGCGACGTGCTGTGCATCGGACCCTGGCACCACGAGAAGGAGCGCTCGCGCACGCATCGGCGTTCGCCGACCAACTACGACGCCGACCACGTGCTGCTGCGCACGGTGCGCTGCCTGCAGGGATGGGGGGAGGTGCACCTGGACTGCGAACCGGTCTTCGACTACGGCGGGCTGGCCGCCGAATGGTCCTACACGGGCCCCGGCTACACGGAGGCCATCGCGAGCTCGGAGGGCATGGACCTCAAGTTGCGGCTGGTCAGCGACATGAACCTGGGCTTCGAGGGCCCGCGTGCCCGCGCGCGCACGATCCTGCGCGAAGGAGACTCTGCTTTCGCGGCGCTCGGCTGGTCCGAGCACCCCTTGCCCACGACCTACGCCGAGGCCGACGAGCGGCTCGTGCGCACCGCCCACCACTGGCAGGAGTGGCTGAAACAGGGCAGGTTCCCCGATCATCCCTGGCGCACCCACCTGCAACGCAGCGCGCTGACGCTGAAGGGGCTGAGCTACGCCCCTACGGGGGCGATGGTCGCGGCCGCCACCACCTCGCTGCCCGAGAGCCTGGGCGGGGAACGCAACTGGGACTACCGCTACACCTGGATCCGCGACTCCACGTTCACGCTGTGGGCGCTGTACACGCTCGGCTTCGACTGGGAGGCGAACGACTTCTTCTACTTCGTGGCCGACCTCGCCGAAGCGGCGGAGGCGAGCGACGGCGAGCTGCAGATCATGTACGGGATCGGCGGCGAGAGCCGCCTGGAGGAGCAGGAGCTGGACCACCTCTCCGGCTACGCGGGCTCCCAGCCGGTGCGGATCGGCAATGGCGCCTACCGCCAGCGCCAGCACGACGTGTGGGGCGCGGTGCTCGATTCGATCTACCTCCACACGCGCTCGCGCGACCAGCTGCCCGACCGTCTGTGGCCGATCATCAAGCGCCAGGTGGCGGGCGCGCTCGCCCACTGGCGGGAGCCCGACCGCGGCATCTGGGAGGTGCGTGGCGAGCCCAAGCACTTCACCTCCTCGAAGCTCATGTGCTGGGTGGCGGCGGATCGCGGGGCGCGCCTCGCGGAGGTGCGCGAAGACGGCGAGTGGGCCGGGCGCTGGCGGGAGGCGGCCGCTGAGATCCATGCCGACATCTGCGCCAACGGCACCGACGAGCGGGGCGTGTTCACCCAGCACTACGGGACGACCGCGCTCGACGCCTCGCTGCTGCTGATGCCGCTGGTCCGCTTCCTGCCCGCCGACGACCCGCGCATCGTGGCCACCGTGCGGGCGATCGCCGACGAGCTCACCGACGAGGGGCTGGTCCTGCGCTATCGCGTGCATGAGACCGACGACGGGCTGCGGGGCGAGGAGGGCACGTTCACCATCTGCTCCTTCTGGCTCGTGTCGGCGCTGTGCGAAACCGGCGAGCTCGAGCGCGCCCGCGAGCTGTGCGAGAACCTGATCTCGCACGCGAGCCCGCTGCTGCTGTATGCGGAGGAGATCGATCCCCGCACGGGCCGCCACCTCGGCAACTTCCCTCAGGCGTTCACCCACCTGGCGCTGATCAACGCGGTCACGCACGTGATCAGGTCCGAGCACGCGCCGCAGGCCTCCGACCCGGCCGCCGCCAGCTTCTTCCGGTGAGCCGCCAGCCGGTGGGCATGCGCCTGGAGGTGATCGCCGGCAACGCCGCCGGCACCACCATCCTGGTCGAGGACGCGCTGGTTATCGGTCGCCACGCCGACGGCCCGGGCAGGCTCTCCGAGGACCCGGAGATCTCCCGCCAGCATGCCCGCATCTCGCGCGAGCTGACGGGCGACTACGCGATCGAGGACCTCGGCTCCTCGAACGGCACGTTCGTGAACGGCCTGCGCATCGACAGCCCGCGTCTGCTCGCGGCCGGGGACTCGATCGAGACCGGCGCGACCACGCTCGTGGTGAGGGACATCGTGCGGGGCGAGGGCGAGGGCGGCTCCCCGGCGGCGGGTGAGGCGCTCGCAGGGGCCGCGGGTGAGGCGAGTGCGGTGGAGCCGTCGGCGGCGCTGCCGCCGCTCGCGCTGAGCCTGGAGGTGGACTTCCAGGCGCGCGAGGCGCGCATCGCGCTGGGCGGGGACGGCGACACCGTGCGCATCGTGTTCGCGGACGGGCGCTGGCAGGTGGCCACCTAACGGAACTTGGTCGGCGTCCATCGAGCTCCCGTTCGGTGAGCGGCGCGTTCGTGCAGCGCCGGTCGCTAGGCGGACTTCGCGGAGCCGGCTGTCGACCAGCCGAAGCGGGTCATGTCCGTGGCAGGAGCGAGCGCGCCGCGGCGCTCACCGCGGCGAACGAACACGATCGGGGCAGGCGCCGAGCGGGCGATGGCGCGGCGGGTCTCACCGAGCCCCTCCTTGCGCCAGCGCTCGGACAGGCCGACGAGCAGCAGGCCCGCGCCGGCGACCGCGGCGAGGATGCCCTCGCGACCGGGCTGGGCGAGCACCGGCTCGACCGTCACGCCTGCGAACTGCTGCACGACGAGCGCGGCGTTGGCGAGCAGGGCGCTGGCGTCGCGGTCGTCCTGCGGCCCGCCGGCGGACCCGAGCAGGCGCAGGGGGGCGCCGGTCGCGGAGGCGATCCACGCCGCCAGCTCGAGGGCGGCCCAGTCGTGGTCTGCGCCGCCGAACGGCACCATGATCGCGTGCTCGCCGTCGGGGGCGATGACGGTGCCCTCCCGCGCAACCAGCACGGCCACGTCGCAGCGGGCGTCGCTGAGCACGGTGCCCACCTCCTCGCGGGGAACGCCGTCGCCGAGCAGCGGGCGGCGCCCGTCGAGCAGCACCAGGTCGATGTCCTCGTTGCGCGACAGCCGCGCGATGTCCCCGCCGGGGTCGGCGGAGGTGAGCGCGACCGAGCGGGCCGCGATGCCGGCGTCCAGCAGCTCCTGGCGGCGCTCGCGAAGCTGCTCGGAGGCCTCGCTCACGAGCCGCGCCTCCGTGCGCAGGCCGCCACGCACCTCCGCGCCGCGCGGCGGGCGGATGAGGCGGGCGAGGATCAGCTCGCGGCGGGGCTC
>JASHYF010000417.1 GCA_030043235.1 Solirubrobacteraceae bacterium
AGCACGCCGAGCACGCCGTTGGCGCCGCACGAGGGCGCGAGCTCGGCCGGCGGCGGCTCGCGGAACAGGCAGCGATAGCAGGGCCCGTCGTAGGGCTTGAACACCGACAGCTGCCCGTCGAAGCCGAGGATCGACGCGGACACGACGGGGATGCGCAGGCGCACGCTGGCGTCGTTGAGCAGGTAGCGCGTGGGGAAGTTGTCGACGCCGTCGACGATCACGTCGTAGCCGTCGATGATCTCCATGATGTTGGAGGCGCCGATGCGCGTCTTGTACTTGACGACGTTGACGTCCGGGTTGAGCGCGTGGATGGACTCCTCGGCGGAGTCGACCTTGGGGATGCCGATGCGCTGGGTGGAGTGGATCACCTGGCGCTGCAGGTTGGACAGGTCGACCTCGTCGTCGTCGACGATCCCGAGCGTGCCCACGCCGGCGGCCGCCAGGTAGAGCGCCGTGGGCGAGCCGAGCCCGCCGGCGCCCAGCAGCAGCACCTTCGCGTCCAGCAGCTTCTGCTGGCCCTCGGCGCCGATCTCGGGTATCAGCAGGTGGCGCGAGTAGCGCTCGCGCTGCTCGGCGCTCAGCGCGCGCGGGATCTCCACCTCGTAGCCGCGGTCCTTCCACAGCGTGATGCCGCCGGTCATCGAGCGCACGCGCTCGTAGCCGAGGTCCTCCTGCAGCGTGCGCGCTGCGTACGCGGAGCGGTTGCCGGAGGCGCAGTAGAGGATCAGCTCGGCGGAGCGGTCGGGCGCGACGCTCTCGATGCGCTGCTCGAGGTGCCCCCGCGGAATGCTCTTGGCGCCGGGGATGTGGCCGGTGGCGAACTCTTCTGAGCCGCGCACGTCCACGATCGTCACGCCCTCGCCGACCAGCTCGTTGACCTCAGACGGGTCTACCTCTTGGATCTGGCTCTTGACTCGGCGGAGCAGCTCCGCGCCCGACGTGCTCATCTCGAAACTCCTAAACCAAGGTCGGGATTCAGGGACTTCAAAAAGTGTAGCGGCGTTTGGCGCCCTCGTGAAGGGGCATTCGGCGACGCCGTCTGTGGCTCGGGCTATGGCTGCGGAAGGTGTAGCTGACCCTGGGAGTCGGGGAGCGCGATCCACGCGATCCGCTCCTTGCGAGCGACAGCGAGGATGTGTGAGTCGGCCGTTGCCAGCTGGTCGTTCTCGCCGACCACGGCGAGCAGCAGGCAGTCCCCCAACGACAGCGGGCACCGTGTTCGGTGGTAATGCTCGACGCGCAGCTCGGCAGCCCGCCAGGCATGCTCGTGCTCGACCACGCGCACCCGCAGATCGATGGACTGCTCGAGTGAGTCGACCGCCGTGCGTGTACGGTGCACGGCTATGCCGTGGAGGCGGCCGAGGCGATCCGCAGCCTCGGCGAGGTTGGGGGCGGCCACAGCCGCACCGCCGCCGGCGAGCAGCTCTCCCACCTCCTGCGCGGCGGGCTCATCTGCCAGCAGCGCGGTCAACGCGTAGGCATCGAGAACGATCACAGCGCAGGCGCTTGGCGCTGTTCCAGCTCTGCTTCCTCGGCGCGGGCGGACATGCGCAGCTCATCGATCGTGGGCCCACCGCTCATCTCCTTGGCGAAGATCCCGCGCACCGCACCGATCGGGTCGTCGGGAGCGGGACGCAGGATCAGCTCGTCGCCACGATCTTCGGCGAGCACGGTGCGCGTCCCCCAGCGCTTGCGGACTGCCGCAGGAACGGAAACCTGACCTCCACGGGAAATCACAAGGCGTCTGGTCATGGCCATGAAACTCTATCATGGCGCATAGATGCGAATACGCCTGCCCCATCTCCCACGCCTGCCCCATCTCCCACGCCCGCCCCATCTCCCGCGGGCGAGCGCCACGGCGCTTGCTTTTGCGTCGGCTGTGGCGCTCACAGCCATCCTGGCTGGCTGCGGGGAGAGCAACGGCAGCTCCTCCTCGTCCTCCCGGCAGGCGTTGACGGCGGGCAGCGAAACGGGGTTCGACGGGGCGGCGCTCCCCGGCGACACGCCCGCGCCGAACTTCACGTTGCGCGACCAGGCAGGCCGTGAGGTGTCGCTCGGCGAGAACCGCGGTCGCGTGGTGGTGCTCAGCTTCCTGTACTCCACGTGCGGCGCGCGGTGCGTGCTGATCGCCCAGCAGATCCGCGGCGCGCTGGATGAACTGGAGGATGAACACGCCCGCGCGCCGGCGGCGTTGCTCGTGAGCGCCGATCCCGCGGCGGACACCCCCGCCAGCGTCGCGCGCTTCCTCGCCGAAGTGTCGCTGAGCGGACGCGTCGAGTACCTGACGGGCTCGCTCGCGCAGCTGCAGCCGATCTGGCGCGCGTATCACGTGAAGCCGGCGAGCGCCGGCAGGACGACATTCGACGAGTACGCTTCGGTGCTGCTGATCGACCAGCGAGGCCGCGAGCGGGTGCTGTACCAGTCTGAACAGCTCACGCCGGAAGCGATCAGCCACGACGTCGCCAAGCTGCAGGGCGGCTAGCGCGCCGCGCTGCTGAGCGCACCGCGGCATCGGGGACGGCGCCATCCGGCCGCTGAGGGCAGGCGCCACCGGGGCGCCACTCGCGGCTGCGCACACCGCGGCGCCGGGACGGCGCCATCCGGCTGATACCCTAGCTGCGAGGTAGGAAATGCGATGATGTTCTCGACCAAGGCGGAGTACGGAGTGCGGGTGATGGTGGAGCTCGCACGGCGCGCCGGCGGCGAGCCGGTGCCGCTGGCGGAGATCGCGGCGCACGACGGCCTGCCGCTGGCGTATCTCGAGCATCTCGTGGCGCGCCTGCGCAAGGCGGGCCTGGTGGATTCTCGCCGCGGCTCGCGCGGTGGCTACATGCTGGCGCGCCCGGCACAGGAGATCACGATGGCGGAGGTGGTGGCGGCGCTGGAGGGCGCGATCGCGCCGATCGAGTGCATCTCGGAGGCGGCGGACGGCTCGATCGTGTGCTCGCGCGAGTCGAGTCCTGACCACGTGTGCCCGACGAAGCTGCTGTGGACGCGCGTGCGCTTGTCGATCGTGAGCACGCTGCGCGAGACGACGCTCGCTGAGTTGATCGGTACGCAGGTGATGCCGGCGGGAACCACCTTGCCGGCTCTCGAGATGCCGTCCCTTCAAGCGCAGGCGCTGCCCCCGGCCCTGACGACTGGAGCGTGAGCGAAGAACATGGCGGACCTGGAGATAAGGGGCCTGCACGTGCGCACGGAGGAGCGCGAGATCCTGCGCGGCGTTGACCTGAAGATCAACCGCGGAGAGATTCACGCGCTGATGGGCCCGAACGGCTCGGGCAAGTCGACGCTGGCGAACACGCTGCTGGGCCATCCCGCGTACGAGGTGACGGAGGGCACGATCACCTTCAAGGGCGAGGACATCACGGAGGCCGAGCCGCACGAGCGCGCTAAGGCGGGCCTGTTCCTGGCCTTCCAGTACCCGGTGGCGATCCCGGGGGTGTCGGTGGCGAACTTCCTGCGCATGGCGATCAACGCGAAACGCGAGGGCGGACCCCGCGACGGGGCACACCCTGAGGGGCGCACCCTGAAGGGCACAGGCAGGCAGGCGGGCGGGGAGCCGATCCAGCTGAAGGAGTTCCGCTCTCGGCTGGAGCACGCGGTGGAGCTGCTGGACGTGGACCGCGCGTTCACCTCCCGCCACCTCAACGACGGTTTCTCGGGCGGCGAGAAGAAGCGCGCGGAGATCCTGCAGATGGCGATGCTCGCCCCGGACGTGGCGATCCTCGACGAGACGGACTCGGGCCTCGACATCGACGCGCTGCGCACGGTCGCTGAGGGCGTGCAGAAGCTGCACGACGAGCAGGGCCTGGGCGCGCTGATCATCACGCACTACCAGCGCATCCTGCACTACGTGAAGCCCCAGTTCGTGCACATCCTGATGGACGGGCGCATCGTGCTGGAGGGCGGCGTGGAGCTGGTGGAGCGCTTGGAGCGAGAGGGCTACGACCAGATCCGCCAGGAATACGGCGACGAGGTGGCGGCATGAGCGGGGTGGGTGGGACCCTATCCGCCGCCGCTCCCATCGAGGTAAAGCCCGGCCGTCATCGCGAGGCAGCCCTGTACCACGCGCTCCACGGCGCGGGCGCAGCGGACGGACGCTCCCTCGCCGAGCTCCGAGAGGCGGCGCTGGACGCATACGAGCACCTGGAGCTGCCGGTTTGGCGGCGCTCGGGTTTCTGGACGACGAGCCTGGCGAGCCTCGACCTCGACGCGCTGCGGACGACGATCGATGAGCGGAGCGTGCCCGACGTCGCCACGCGCACCCTGCCGGACCGCCCCCGCGCGGGACGGATAGTGCAGAGCGCGGGCGCGGTGGTGCACGTGGAGCTGGACGAGGCGCTGGCGGAGCAGGGCGTGCTGCTGTGCTCGCTGGAGCGGGCGTTCGCGGAGCACGGCGAGCTGGCATCGGCGTGGTACTCGAAGCGGCTGCCGCTCGACCGCCACAAGCTGGAGGCTGCAAACGCCGCGTTCTGGACGGGCGGGGCGTTCTTGTACGTGCCGCCGGGCGTGGTGGTGGAGGACCCGTTTGAGATCGTGTACGCGATCGAGCGGCGCGGGATCGCACAGTACGGGCGCACGCTGGTGCTGGGCGACAGAAGCAGCGAGTTCCGCGTGCACGAGTACGACGTGGCGGAGAATTTCGACGGCCCGGCCCTGCACGCGGGAGCGTTCGAGATGTACCTGCAGGACGGCGCGCGCTGTCGCCTCGCGCAGTACCAGGACTGGGGCTCTGGCGAGGTGTTCGACGTGTCCACGCGCTTCGTGGGCGTGGGCCGCGACGCGTACTGCCACTGGCTGCCGGCGCTGCTGGGCGGTCACCTGGTGCGCCATCACGACGAGCTGGCGGTGATGGAGAAGGGCGGCGACATGGCCTTCCGCGGCGTGTTCTGCACGGAGGAGGACGAGCACCTGGACGTGTTCGCGGTGGACCTGCACGAGACGGGGCCGTCGGGCGGGGACGTGCACTGGCGGGGGACGGCGACGGGCGAGAGCCGCGCGAGCTTCGAGGGGCTGATCCAGATCGACCCGGGCTCCCAGCGGACGCACACGTACCTGCAGATCCACACGATGATGCTCTCGCCGAAGGCGCGCATCGACGCGATCCCCTCGGTGCTGGTGTCGGCGGACGACGTGTCGGCGTCGCACGGCGGCACGGTGGGCGAGCTGGACGAGACGGCGATCTTCTACATGCAGTCGCGGGGCCTGGATCGCGCGGCGGCGGTGCGCGTGATCGTGGAGGGCTTCTTCGAGCCGCTGATCACGCAGCTGGAGGACGAGCCGCTGGAGCAGCTGGTGCGCGCGAGGATCGAGCAGAAGCTGGCGGCCGCGCACGAGGACATCGAGGCGTATGCGACCAGTCGCTGAGGACGACCTCTTCGAGCGCGGCAGGGTGGGATCTTTTATTGAGGGTCGCGCCGGCTCGCGCGGTGCTCGCGCGCGGGCGTGATGGCGATGAGCGGCGTGGCTGCGAGGGAGATCGCCGGCGTGCCGGGGGCGGCTAAGGCCGCCTCGGCGCTGGACGTGCGCGCGGACTTCCCGATCTTCGCGCGCAACCCCGGCGGGCCGGGCGAGCGGGCCCTCGTCTACCTGGACTCGGGCGCGACCTCACAGAAGCCGGCGGTGGTGATCGAAGCGCTGGCGGAGCACCTGCGCCACCACAACGCGAACGTCCACCGGGGCGTGTACGCGCTGGCACGGGAGGCGGACGCGGCGTACGACGCGGCGCGCGAGCGAGTGGCGGCGTTCGTGGGCGCGAACCCCCGGACGACGATCTTCACGAAGAACGCGACGGAGGCGATCAACCTGGTTGCGTACTCGTGGGGCCGCGCTGAGGTAAAGCCCGGCGACGCGGTGCTGATCACGCAGATGGAGCACCACGCGAACCTGGTGCCCTGGCAGGTGTTGTGCGCCGAGCGCGGCGCGAGCCTGCGCTACCTGGAGGTGGACGAGCAGGGCGAGCTGTCTTTGGAGCAGCTCGACGCGGAGCTGGCGCGCGGCGACGTGAAGCTGGTGGCGTTCGCGCACACCTCGAACGTGCTGGGCACGATCAACCCGGTGGCGGAGATCGCGACGCGGGCGCGGGCGGCGGGCGCGGTGTCGCTGATCGACGGCGCGCAGGCGGTCCCGCAGATGCCCGTGGACGTGGCGGAGATCGGCGCGGACTTCTATGCGTGGACGGGCCACAAGGCGCTGGGGCCGACGGGCATCGGCGTGCTGCACGGCCGCGGCGAGCTGCTGGAGGAGATGCAGCCGTTCCTGACGGGTGGCGGCATGATCGCGTCGGTGGACTTCCAGCGGGCGACTTGGGACGAGCTTCCGTACAAGTTCGAGGCAGGCACGCCGCCGATCGCGGAGGCGGTGGGCCTGGGCGCGGCGGTGGAGTACCTGGACGGACTGGGGATGGAGAACGTGCGCGCGCACGAGCGCGCGCTGATGGAGTACATGCTCGAGCGTCTCGGCCAGGTGCCCGGCCTGCGTACGGTGGGCCCACCCGCCTCGCCGTCGGCGGAGCGCCGCGGCGGCCTCGTGTCGTTCACGATGGAGGGCATCCACCCGCACGACGTGGCGGAGATGTGCGCCCGCGCGGGCGTGTGCGTCCGCGCGGGCCACCACTGCGCGCAGCCGCTGATGCGCCGCCTGGGCGTGGCGGCGACGGCGCGGGCGAGCGTGGGCGTGTACAACGACCGTACGGACGTCGACGCGCTGATCGAGGCGCTGATCCAGGGGCGCGAGGTCTTCGGCCTCTGACTCTCTTGCGTCTTGCACTCTGTGAGGCTGTGCAACTGTGAAGCTGTGAGACTGTGATGGATGACCTCTACCGCGACTACATCCTCGATCACTACAAGCACCCGCGCAACTTCGGCGAGCTGGAGCCCCACGACCTGGAGGCCCACGAGCACAACCCCCTGTGCGGCGATGAGCTGTCGGTGCAGATCCGCGTGAAGGACGATCGCATCGAGGATCTGCGCTTCCAGGGCCACGGCTGCGCGATCTCGCAGGCGGCGGCGTCGATCGCCTCGGAGGAGCTGAAGGGCATGACGCTGCAGGAGATCGGCGAGCTGGGCGCCGACTGGATGATCGAGCTGCTCGGCATCCCCGTGTCCGCCACCCGGCGCAAGTGCGCCCTGTTGAACCTGAAGGTGGTGCGGGGGGCAGTGACGGGGGACCACGCCTGGCCGGCGTGAGCGTCGGCCGACGGACACACCCGGTGAACGGGTGGTGAAGAAGCACACGCGGTCCTCGCGGAATCGTTAGG